>JAAYZO010000915.1 GCA_012514865.1 Lentisphaerota bacterium
CGCGGCCGCCGCCATCGCGGTCTGGTGCATGCCGGGGTTGCCGCGCACGCGGCCGTCGAGGACGCCGCGGATGCCCTCCATAATCAGTCGCCGCTGGATCATCGCCGCCACGTCTCGCGGCGTCGACACCGCGCCACGGTCGGGGGTGCCCGGCTGCGCCGCCACGAACGCGGCCAGGGCCGTGTCCTCGAGGAGGGCGTCGAAGACATGGTCGTAGGCGGTCGCCAGGTCGGTGACCGTGAAGCACTCCCAGATGCAGCCCTGGATGCGTCCCAGCCCGGAGCCGCCGGTTGAGGCTTCCATATCCCAGTCGCGCGCGTGGGGCGTGTAGTCCATCTCCGGATAGAGGTCGGCGGTGCGCGCCAGGAGCACCCCGGCGGCATGGGCGGCGGCGGGGTCGTCGGTGAGGGTGTACAGCTCAGCCAGCTCGGCCGTCGCGCGCAGGGCCTCCTGCCAGATCACGAAGGCACAGCGGGCCGCGAAGAACCAGCGCTGGTCGCCCTGATGCACCCCGGTGCCGTCGTCGGCCCAGCGCGCCTCGGCGCCCGCTCGCGGCTCCAGAAAACGCGGATCGCCGGCGCCCGGGCGGAAGCGCCCCATGGCATCGAGAGAACTCCGGTAGTAGGACGCGAAGTCGTTGGACGGGAAGACGGTGCGGCAGGATGGGCAGGAGACCGTCCAGGGGCTCTTCCAGATGTCGACCTTCCAGGCGTTGTAGACGACCGGCGCGGCGCAGGCCGGGCAGCCGGCGCCGGTGCGGTGCACGAAGAAATCCCGCGGCATCTCCTGGCTCGGCAGGAGGTCCCAGAGGGCCTTGTCCGTCGCCTTCAGCCAGGGCGCCAGGCGGGTCTGAAGCTCGCTCACGCGCCTCTTGGCCCAGTCATAGCGCCCGGCGTTCATCGACGCGTTCCGACGCATGGCGGCGGTGACCAGGCGGCTGTGCTCTTTGCGCAGATCAGCCGCGAGGAAGGCGCCGAAATCGGCGGGCAGTGCCTTGAGC
The DNA here is from genome assembly GCA_012514865.1 of Lentisphaerota bacterium. Lineage (GTDB taxonomy): Bacteria > Verrucomicrobiota > Lentisphaeria > Oligosphaerales > JAFGRS01 > JAGVUW01. The sequence goes on from JAAYZO010000915.1 coordinate 1,001, forward strand.
GTGGCGGTCCTGCGCTGGAGCGGCTGGTTGCCCAGCGGGCTCGGTGCACCCGCGGCGGGAGATGCTGCCAGGGCCAGTGCCATGGCGGCCAGGTGACTGCAACGGATGGTCATCGGCGCGGTTCCTCGTTCGGCTGCTGTCCTGGCTCGGGCGACGCTGTCGGCTCGCCCGCGGCCTCGCGGGCTTGCGGCATAGTGTAGACCCGCAAGGCGCCACCGCGAAGAGAGTCGCGTCGGCTCGGCTTCCGGCCGCCCGCTGGGAGCGCCGAGCGTCGGCTCGGCATCCCCCGGGTGTTCACTGGGAGCGCCGAGCGTCGGCTCGGCTTCCGGCCGCCCGCTGGGAGCGCCGAGCGTCGGCTCGGCATCCGGCGGCTCGCTGGGAGCGCCGAGCGTCGGCTCGGCATCTCCCGGGCGCCGGGGAACGGCGCCCGGGAGGTCCACGGACAGCGCCGCGGACCTACGTGCCCGCCGGCGCGCTCCCTTGTGTCCCTGGAGTCCCTTGTGTCCCTTGCGTCCCTCTCCCCGCCGGCGCGGGGCGTTGCCGCGAGAGGGCGCCGGCCCGCTCGGCGTAGTCGCGGAAGAGCCTCAGGTAGGTCTGGTAGTCGCGGTACGAGACTCCCGGTGGGGTCTGGTGGTCGCAACTGACCAGGAAGCCGCCCTGGGCGGCGACGGGCAGGAGCCGCTCGAACTCGGCCCGCATGGCGTCTTCGCCCTTGTCCATGGTCATCTTGTCGAAGTGGCCGATGAAGACCATCTCAGGCTGTTGTCGGCGCAGGGCGCCGATATCGACGCCGGCCTGTCGTTCAAGGGGCAGCACTCCGCCCAGGCCGGCCTCGGCGAACCACGGCGCCGCGGCCGCGATGTCGCCATCGGAATCGATGATCGGCAGCACCCCGTGCCGGCGCAACGACGGTATGACACGGTCGTAGTACGGCCGCAGGAAGGTGTCGAAGAGCTCCTTCGAGAGCATCGGCCCGCGGTTGTAGCTCATGTCCTCGCCGAAGGTCATGAAGTCGGGCGTGCAGATGGCGCAGACCTGCTCGATGACCTTGAGAATCCAGTCTGCCAGGTCGGCGTTGATGCGATGCATCAGCTCGGGCTGGTCGTAGAAGGCGAAGAGGTGCCGCTCGATGCCCAGCAGCCGCCGCGGGAACCAGAAGAAGCCATCGACGCTGAACCACAGCACGACATCGCCGCGGGCCTGCTCCGCGGCCCAGGCCGCCCAGCGCGCCGGGTCGACCGGGCGGTCCGGGAAGAGGAACGGTCGCACCCGGTCGTAGTCGGCCGCCGAGGTGATGATGCCGGCGCCATGCGAGGCCGGCTGGGGACAGCCCGGCCGCAGCACCGGGAACCAGTCCTGGCGGTAGATATCGAGGCCGAAGTGCCGGCAGATCTCGTAGCGGTCGGTCAGTGCCGCCGGCAGGCCCTCGCCGTGCCAGCGGTCCAGGGTCTGATTCCACCACCCGGCCCACTCGAGGACCGGCAGGCGGTCGAAGGGCTGGAAGCGTGTTACGGCATGGAAACGCTCGCGTGTCGTCATGGTTTCCTTGCGTCCTCGTGCTGGAAGAGAATCCCGCCATGGCGTGCCCACGAACGGGGCGCACCCGTCGGGGGCCGCGCCAGGCCGTGTTCTGTGCGCCACGCGTGTCGGCGCTTCACGGCTCAATGTCGAGGAATTCGGCCATGGCGGTGAACGCCTCCGCTGCCTTCGGCACAGACGGCGTGACGGTCAGCGTGATCCCCAGGCGATCGCAGAGGCCGCGGAACAGGGCCGCCACGCCCTCGGTACGCACGCATGCCTCCTTCGGTCGGAACCCGCCCTGGATCAGGGCCTCCAGCAGGACTTCCGCGGCCTGGCTGTAGGCCGCGTCGAGCGTCGGCCGCGGGCGCAGGGTGTCATAGCCGATCGCCATACCGCTTCCCGACTCGACCACGAGCACCACGTAGAAGAAGAACGGTCGTTGCCCAGAGCGTTCCTGGACTGGCCGCACCAGCGGCCGGACCTCGATCTCGAGGCGGCAGTTCTCCACCGGAAAGCGGGCGGCGCGCGCCAGCATGTCTGCCTTGACCTTTGAGACGACGACCCGCTCCGGGCGCTCGACCAGCTCCATGCTGTCGTGCCAGGTGGTGACGCCGTCGGCGGTGACCGGCCGGCGCATCAGGAAGACATCCTCCTCCATCAGCACGCGGTTCAGCCTCTCGAGGGCGTCTTCGTCATCGCGGAAGCGCGGCGTGACGGCGAGGACCTGCTCCAGGCCGGCGGTGAGCAGGCGCAGCTCGTTGCCGTTGACATGCCAAGGGTACTGTCCCGGCAGGTAACTGCGGAACCAGGGCCAGGCCTGCCTGCCGCGGTACTTGCGCCCCAGGCTCCGGATGACCTCGCGGTCCTCCGCCTCAAGGCAGTCGCGGTCCTCAAAGGAGAGCTGCACCTGTGCGGTCTCGAAGAGGCTGTCCGGGACCACACCCGGGTCGCGGCCAAGGTCGAGGATGCGGAAGACGTCCTCCGGGCCGTGGTACACGGCCACCGCGACATGCTGGCCCGCCTTCCCCATCACGCTGAAGAAGCGCGGCGAGCCATCGTCGGGGTCCTCGAAGCCGATGACGTCGATATCACACATCCACGTCCAGGGCGCGAGGTCGCGGATCCTGTCCGCCAGGTCGTAGGCCTGCTGCCACTGCTCGAGGGTTGGCGGCGCCGCCTTGGCTGCGGCGCGTTTTTTCTTTGCCGGCTTGGGGTCCATCGTCTCTCCCTGGTCTGCCCCTGAGGGTGGCGTTGGGGGATGGCGCCGTGGTCGTCACGGCGCGGGTGTGGTGCTCAGGATCGGCCGCAGCGTGCCGCCGTGCCGGCCGCGCGGCTGGACCGTCAGGCGGGTCTGGCCGTGCACCTCGCGGATGCCGACCAGGTCGAAGGCAGCGCTGTCGATGCCGACCAGGTGCTGCCCCGCCGGGAGGGTCGCCGTCAGGGTGAAGGCCTGAAGGTAGTGCCTGCTCCAGGCTCGCTCCGGCACGTCCGAGAGATCGACGACCACGCCGCCGTCGTCGTCGGGTCTGGTGCGGGCGTAGGTATGCGCGACCCACTGTGACCAGCAGTGCTCGGCGGTCGGGGCGAGCATCAGGCCGGGCGCGGTGTCGATGCCGTGCAGGTAGGCGATCCAGCGCTCGGCCACGGCGGCATTGCCGGCCGGGTCGGTAGACAGGAAGTTGCCCCAGTGCATACCGCAGATTGAGGTGCACGGCAGACGCGGCGGCACCGTGGCTTCGTCATTCCAGCGCACGTCGGTGTGGTCACGCTCGAGGACCAGCAGGCCCGAGTCGAAGAAGCCATCGCGAGGCGGCATCGGGTCCGATGGCGTGTGCAGCCCGCTGCCGTAGGGCGTCGAGACGTAGCGCATGCCGTTCGCCGCGACGAGATGCCCGGTCGAGAGGGGATTGCCCTCCTCGAAGAGGCACTGGAAGTAGCAGGGCACGAAGGACTCGGGCACGCGGTAGGGGACCCGCCCGGGGATGCCGGTCTGCGCCACGATCTCCATGAAGCAGTCCATATGCCGCTGCAGGTCCGCGATCGGCCAGGGCTCACCCGAGACGCGGTCGCACCACTCGCCGATATGCGGGACGCCGTCGATGAAGTAGTCGTGTCCGACGCCGTGCATGGCGAACTCGATGGCCTCCGGGTGGTCGATGAAGACCTGGGCGCAGGACTCCATCCAGGCGCGGTCCGCCTGAGGCTTCCAGGCCGCGCCCAGCCACGTCGTCGAGGGGACCTTGGCACAGACGCCGTCGCAGTCCCAGTAGCACAGGATCATCGCCACCTGCAGCCGGGTTCCGGTGGCGTGACCGATGCGGGCGAGGGTCTCGTAGTCGGCGGCCCCCAGCGGCCGGTTGACGATGGTCGGGAAACGCCGGCCGGGGCCGACCTCGCCGATGCGGTCGAGCATGCCGCCGTCGTCGATGACCACCAGGATGGACCGAGGTATGTGCAGTTCGATGGCGAGGCTCATAGGACTGCTTCCGCGTTGCTTCCAGGCTGGCAGGGCCGCGCCTGTGTGGGCCGGCCGCCGGCCTGACGGCGACCCGACGGCACCCACCCCAAGATAGACGCATGGGCACGGAAATGCCCGCCGCCTCGGCGTGATCGCGGGGCTGTTCGGAAGTCCGGTTCTGGCACCCCTCCAGGGTGCATGGCGTGCCATTGGCGGTTCCGGGGGTCGTACTCCGCACGACCCCCGGCTACGATCTTGCACCCCTCCAGGGTGACCGAGAGAACGCCGACGCGATCTTCGAACAGCCCTGGCGTGATCGCGGGGCCGGACGACCCGCGGCCGCTGCCGGCAATCGCACCGGACCCCAGACTGCCCGGTTGGCGAAGCGTATGAGTTTCCGAGCAGGACGGATCGGGGGCGCGGGGCTACTTGCCGTGCGCCGGGATCTGCGGTGCCGGGGCGGGGTTGAGTTTGGTGCGGATGGCGTCGGCGTTGGGTACGCCGGCGGTGAGGGCGCGGGTCCAGTACCACCGGGCGAGGTGATGCAGGCCGAGGGCGTCGGCGATATCGCCGGCGTGGTCGAGGATGACGCCATCGACGGCCGGCATGCCGGCGGCGATGGCGCGGTTCATGGCGGCGTGGGCTTCATCGAGGCGGCCCTGCCGGAAGCGGACCCATGCCAGGCTGTCGAGGAAGGCGTCGTTGTCGGGCTCGGCGGTGACGGCTTGGATGATGAGTTCGGCGGCCGTGTCGAGGTCGCGGTTGTGGTCCGCGAGGAGGTAGCCGAGGAAATTGCAGGCTGACGGGTCGTCGGGGGCCTGGTCGACGGCACGGCGGGCGTAGTCGATAGCCTGGTCGATCTGGCCCTGTTCCTCGCAGAGGGTTGCTGCGAAGAGGCAGACGTCGGCGGTGAGGTCCTCGGCGCCGTCTGTCTCACGGGCGTTGGCCTCGGCGCGCTGGAGGCTCTCGAGGGCGGCCTTGCCGTGGCCGAGGGCGCGCTGGAGGTAGGCGGTGAGACGGAGTGCGATGACCGGCGGGTCGTTCCAGCCTTTGAGGGCGTCGAGGCCCTTGGCGGGCCGGTCGAGGCGGAGGTAGAGGTGGGCGAGGTAGGCGCGCAGGAGCCCGGCCTCGGGGAAGCGCCGGAGGGCCTCCTCGTAGACGAGGGCGGCATCGTCGAGCCGGTCGTTGTCGGCGTAGAGCGCGGCCACGGCGCCGTAGAGGGGCGGGGTCAGGTCGTCGCGGCGCCGCAGGCCTTCGGCCAGGTCGAGGGACCACTCGAGGCAGCCGCTGAGCTGGAGGGCCTGCGCCTCGACCACGAGCAGCTCCGGCGGCGGTTCGCCCTGGCGGGCGATGCGCGCATTGCGCAGCATGGCGGCGGCGGTGGCGGGCGCGTCGAGCTCGATGAGGAGTGCTGCCAGGGCCTCGAGGTCGGCGGCGCGCGCCTGGGCGGGGGCCTGGACGGCGGCCTGCCGGGCGGCCTTGAGGGCGCGTTGGGCGAGGCGTCGAGCCTGGCGTCTGGAGAGGCTGTCGGCGCGCGCCTCGAGGAGGGAGGCGTTGAGCATGGCCTCGGCATGGTCGACGAGGAAATGGCCGCGCAGGCCGGGGGCGCGCCGGGCGCGCTTCAGGAGGGCCGCCGCGTCGTCGTAGCGTTCCTCATTCCAGAGTGCGGCGAAGAGCTCCCAGAGGAGGAGCGGCTCGGTCCAGCCGCTGCTATCGAGGGCGTTGCGGAGGTGTGCGTCGGCCGCATCGCGGCGGTCCTGGAGTCGGAGGATCTCGGCGTAGGCGATATGGAACTGCGGTTCGCGGGGGTGCTCGGCGAGGAGGGGCTCGA
>JAAYZO010000916.1 GCA_012514865.1 Lentisphaerota bacterium
TCGAGCAGGCGCGCCACGACCGGCGAACCCGCCAGCGCCGGCTCCGCGTCCTCACGGTCAGCACCATCGCCCTGACCGGCGCCACCATCATCATCCTCTCGGCCGCCGTGCTCTGGATCCGCGCCGCGCGCGGCCGGGCTCTCGCCGCCGAGGCCCAGGCCCGCGGCGCCGAAGCCCTGGCCATCGCCGAGAAAGACCGCGCCGAAGGCGCCGAGCGGACGGCCCGGGCCGAGAAGGACCGCGCCGAGGCCGCCGAACGCGAGGCCCGCGCCCAGAAGGACCACATCGAAACCGAGTACTACCTCAACAGCATCGCCCTCGCCGACCGGTCGCTCAACGAGGGCGACTACGCCAACGCCCGCCGCCTCCTCGAGGGCTGCGCGCCGCGCCTGCGACACTGGGAGTGGGGCTGGCTGGCACGGCGCAGCCAGCGCCTCCTGGCGGAGTTCGAGGGCCACACCGCACGGCCTGGATGGATCGAGTTCAGCCCCGATGGTAACCAGGTGCTCGGCTCGTTCGGCGAGTTCGCGGCCCGTGCCTGGGACACGCGCTCCGGCAAGCTCCTCTGGACTCGCGGCTGCACTCATCCTCAGGCGATCTCCTTCCCCGCCTGCCCACGTTTCTCCCGCGACGGCCGCTGGGTCGCGATCCCCGCAAACGCGACCCTGGCCATGCTGTACCCGGCCCAGGACTTCAAGGCCGAAGCGGCGCGCACGCTGACGATCAAGGGCTGGATCGGGTACCTGGCCTTCAGCAGCGACAGCGCTCGCTTCCTGGCGATCACCGGCCAACAGGCCCGCGTCTGGGAGGTCGATTCGGGGAACGTCCTCTGGGAGGCGGACCGCCAAAACCTCAGCAGCGTCGGCGCGCTCGCCCCCGGCGGCCGTCATGTCGCCCTGACGGCACCCCCGACGCAGTCAGGCGGGCTTTCGGGCTGTACGATCGCCGCTCTGGACGGCAGCCCGGCGGTCACTGTTTCTGTCGCCGCCCAGCCTGAGATCATGGAGTTCGTCGACGACCAGACCCTCGCCGTCGGCCTTGGCAATGGCACCGTCCAATGCCTCGCCGTGGCCGATGGGAGTCTCGTCAAAGAACTGGCGGTCGACCAGGTCGGCATCACCCGGCTGCGCCTCAGCCCTGACGGGCGCCGGCTCCTCATCGGCACCTACAGCGGGCTTGTCCAGGTCGTGCGCACGGCCGATTGGACTGTCGAGCTGCGTCTGCAGGCCCATGCCACCCCCATCACCGGCATCGACCTTCATCCCTCCGGACGGCTCCTCCTCACCGCCGCCCAGGAGGTCCGCCTGTGGCCCTTTGCCGGCATGGGCGGCCGCGGCGTCGTTCCCTACCGGCGCTGCAATCTCGGGACGGTGACGGACATGGCCTGGCACCCCGCTGGCCAACAGCTCGGCATGCTCACCCATGGCGGCCCCAGGCTTTACGACCGCCGGAGCGGCCTGAGCCTGCCGGACACGCTGCGCGCGACGACGGAGCGGTGGCTCCAGGAGCACGCCAGGATCGGGCTGCCGACCCGCCAGTTCGCCTACTCCAAGGATGGGCGCTATGCCGCCTGCGCAGCCGGTTTCCGTGACAGTGGCCAGGTGCTCATTCTCGACGCCGCCACATGGGAACTCCTCGCCTGCCATCCCTGCTGGGTCTTCCATGACCGCACGCACGCGTCTCTTGCACGCCTCTTCCTTGACGATCCGGAGCAGATTCTCGTCGTACCCCGTTTCCAGCCTGCCGACGGCAAGCCCCTCAAGATTGGCAACGACTGGGAGCATCTGGCGCGTCCCACGGTGCTGCGATGGCGGACTGGCGAGGCCATCCTGAGTCAGGATCGGGGCGTCCTTCGCGCCGGAGTGAGCCTTGACGGCACCCAGGTCGTGGCCTTGCTCCACGGCGGAGTCGTGGAGCTCCGCGATCTCTCCCCCGAGGGCAGCGTGCGGCAGCGCCTCGGACGCCGGGGCGGCCAGACGGACGTCATTGCGTTCTCTCCGGACGGCGCGATGCTCCTGATCGCGACCTTCGAGGAGGTCACCGCCTGGAACACCGCCGATGGCCAGCGGCGCTACACCTTCCGGGGCCATCGCAACGCCATCGTCGGCATGGCCTTCAGCCCCGACGGCGCCCGCATCGTGACCGCTGCCGAGAATGACAGTGCGCGACTCTGGGACGCCGCCACCGGCCGCGGCCTGTTGACCTTCCCCATCGAGGAAGGGTACTGCACGGCGCTCTGCGCCGTCTGGTCACCCGATGGCCAGGTCCTCGCCCTCGGCGGTGTGAGTAGTACCCACAGCCTGAACCTCTGCGAGACCCTCCCGACCGACACCCCCCTCGACCTCGGCTTCGCCCGCGTCCGCGCCTGCCTCGAGCCAGCGCCCTGACCGCTCGTCCGCGACGGGCCGACGCCAGCTCGCTGCGGATGAGACGAGTGACGGGAGAGGAACGACCGAAGGGACCGGGCGCGATCCGCTCGTTCGTGGCGCCGGGGCGAGGGTTCGGGCCATACCCATCAAGCTAAGCGGTTAGGGACTGCCTGGCCTGGTCTCTGGGGATCATCGGCAGTGCGTTGCTGAGGATGTCCTCGATAGTGGGCTTGCACTTCTGGCTGGTCTTCCTGCAGAA
>JAAYZO010000917.1 GCA_012514865.1 Lentisphaerota bacterium
CTGAAACGCATTCCCAGCGACGGCGTCTACTACGACTTCGGCCTGCCGCCGTGGTGCAACAACGCCGAGCACGGCTGCACCGGCCGCAGCACCATGCTCGGCAACCGCGAGTTCCTGCGCAGGACCGCGCTCTGCCTGCTCGATTCCGGAGTCGAGGAGCCCCTCATCATTCTGCACAACACCGACTCGGTCATGGTCCCGGCGTTCACCTTCGCCACGCACCTGTTCAACGGCGAGCACATTCGCCAGCACAGCAGCACCCTGATGCACCACGGCAAGGACCTGCTCGATACCTACGGCGCGACCATGTTCGCCTGCGAACTGAGTTCGCTGCCCTTCGGCTACACCAACAGCGTCTACCACGCCCAGGACCTGCTCCTGCCCGAGTTCGGCGGCACCAACGAGGACCCCGACCTCTACAAGTTCCGCCTCACCAAGGCGGTCATCGCCGGCGTCATCGTGCACCACACCCTGCCCTCCATCTCGCGACTGCACTTCGGCATCTTCGACAAGATCGTGCGCATCTACGACGCCTTCGGGGTGCCCGAAGCCACCTTCATCGGCTATTGGCGAGAGCCGGCGACTGTCAGGGTCGGCAAGGACATCTACGTGAGCGTCTACCGACAGGCCTCCGGCCAGAAGGCCCTCGCCGTCATCTCGCACATCGGCAAGGAGCACATCACCCAGGACCTCCAGATCGAGTTCAACGCCGGCATCCTCGGTATGAAGCCGTTCAACACCGCCACCGAGAGGCTCACCGCGCCGGACCCGGATTACCAGGACCTCTTCGCCATGCTCGAGACGACCCCGAACTCGCCCGACCGCGGCTCCCAGGCGATACGCACCCCCGTCGTGCTCGGCGACTTCGGCTGTGCTGTCACTGGCATCAAGGACAACGTCCTGCATATGCGCCTGGCCTTCCATTCCTTCGCCCTGGTGGAGCTGCAGTAACGCCGTCCTCGTCGGAACGACCGCGCCACGGCGCGATCGTTCGCAGTGCCCTACCCGGCGCCCCGAGCGCCGGCGGCGGGGCGGAGTTGAGCGCCACGAGTTGAGTGGCGCCCCCCGGGCGCCGCCGGCGCCCGGGGCGGGTCCACGGACGGCGCCGTGGACCTACTCGCCCGCGCCGGTGACCTGACTGTCGAGGCGGCCCTCCCCAGCCGCGTCGGAGCATTCCGCGCATGACGTGGACGTCTAGCAGGCGGCGGTTCGCGCGCAGGAGTTCTCCCAGTATGGTTCGCCGCCGACTGGCGGCGCGGCGCCGGCGCAAAGGCATGGGAGGAGTCGGCGTGACCCTAGCCTCAGGGCTTCGCCTCGCGGCTGCGGAAGGTGGGCTTGGGCGGCGCCGGACGGAACGTCTTCAGGAACGTGAGCACGGCGGTGTCGCCGCCGGTGCGCAGGCGTTGATCCAGGGCCGCGGCGACGGTTTGCGACAGGGCCTCCGGCCCGGCCGTGGCGCGCAGGTTCAGGACCAGCTCGAAGCGGCCGGCGGCGGCGACCTGGCCTTCGACATCCGGTTCCGCCGTCGTGCTGGTGGCGCCGGCCCGCACGGTGCCGTCCGCGGCGATCAGCTCGAGTTTCAGGTTGCCGATGACCGCGCCCTGGCGTGCCAATTCCGCCTGCAACGCCTTAGCCAGGGCGACGGCCAGGGCGGCGCCCGGCTGGGGCGTCGCCACCCGCACCACAGCCCGCGCGTTCAGCCAGCCCATCTCCGCCTCGGCCTGGGCGTACTGGTCGTAGTCCAGTTCCAGCAGGGGCGTCGCCATGGGCCGACCCGAGAGCAGGAAGTCGAACCAGCTCTCCATGCCGGCACCGGTGCGCGCCGACACACTGAGGATCGCCGCCTGCGGCGCACGGTCGCGCAGTTCGTCGGCGGCAGCCTGCTGTACCTGGCCGGAGTGCAGGTCGTTCTTGGACAGCACGGCCAGGTCCGCTTCGCGCAACTGGTGTTCGAGCAGGAACCGCATAGCCCAACTGGCGGGACCGGCCGCGGCGTTGCGGACGTCGTCCAGGCGTGCGGGGTCCAGCAGTACGGACACCGGGGCGACCTCCACCGGCAGGCCCAGTTCCGTGCCCATCGGCCGCAGCACGGTGGCGATCAGGTCGGTACAACTGCCCACGGGTTCGGCGAGGACGAGGTTCACGCCGTCGTCGCGGATCAGTCCTCTGACAGCTTCGGCAAAGCCGTGGAAGTTGCAGCAGAAGCAGGCTCCGGCCACCTCGCGTACGGGCAGCCCGGCGCGGCGCAGCACATCGGTATCGACCAACTCGGCGGCCTGGTCGTTGGTGATCGCGCCCGGCCTCAGGCCGCGTGTCCTGGCCAACGCCGCCAAAGCGCGGATCGCCGTGGTCTTGCCGGCGCCGAGGAAACCGCCGATGAAGGCCACGCGGGCGCTGGTGGCGGCGGTCGACACTGGCTTGTGCGCCGCCGCGTCGCCGCGCTTCAGCGCGCCGACCCACGCCCGCGCGTGCGCCGACGCGTCGCCGCGCAGGATCACCGCCAGCCCGGGGGTTGCAGTCGTGGGCAGAGGGCTCTCGGTCAGGCTGATCCCGGTCGTGGAATAGTCCAGGTACCATGTCTTGCCGGCCGAACGCAGGAAGCCCTTGGCACGCAGGATGGCGTTGGCGTGCCCGAGCACTCCGGCGCGCAACTCGGCCAGGTCCGCGTCGCCGGGAATCGGGATGAAATCGCTCGAGTAGTGCGGATCGCGGCACATGTCCATGACGCCATGCAGGCCGCGGCGGCCGGTATGCCCGAACAGATCCAGGTCGACGCGGCCGTGCACAGCGCGCCGGATCTCGGCGCGGGGGTTCAGCGCGCGCAGTTCGGACTCAAGGACCGCGACCTGCTCCGGCGTCGACAGGTCCGTCTTGTTGACAACGATCACGTCAGCCGTATCGATCTGCGCCAGAATGTTCGGGAGCGTATGCCGCAGCGCCGTGAAACTGCGCCGCTCGACGACGGTGATGATTCCGTCCAGGCTGTAGCCCTTGTCCAGGCCGGTCTCCTCGAGCATGGACTCGA
>JAAYZO010000015.1 GCA_012514865.1 Lentisphaerota bacterium
GGAAGGCCACCGCCTCGGGCTCCAGGCCGAGGCGCCGGCGCGCCTCGGCACGGCCCTCGCCGCCCGCATGGAAGCGCTCGATGTCGACGCCGTTGTGCAGGACATGCACGCGCTCCGGCGGCAGCCCCGGCGCGGTCTCGCGGACCTGCCGCGCCACGAATTCCGACACCGCCAGGACCTCCACGCCGGGCCGCTGCAGCAGCTCGGCCTGGCGGCGGCGCTGGCGGCGGTGCCGCGGCAGGAGACGGTAGAGCAGACCCTTGATCAGGCGTTCGCCGGCGGGACTGGCGGCCAGGACCAGGCGCTGGAAGGCCTCGTGGGTGCCGGCGCCGAGGCGGTGCAGGTCGGCGGGGACCTGCAGGCCCCAGTCGACGACCAGATCGGGCGACAGGGCCGCCAGGCGCGACGGGGCCTGGTCGAGCGGCCCGAAGAGCGCGGCCATGCCTTCGGGAGCCTGGCCGTCAGCGGCGCAGAAGGTCACCCGATGGCCACGGCTGACGAGCTTGCGGGCGACGGTGAGGGCATAGGCCTCGGCGCCGCCCACGCCGGCGGAGAGGTGTTCGAGGGTGATGGCGATATGCATGGGGGGGTCGCCTCAGGCCATCGCGTTGGCGAGTCTGACGGCGGTCATGGCTCGCGGTCGGCCGTCTCGTCGGTTGGCGGGTTTCGCCGGAGGCGGTAGAGGACCTCTTCGAGGTAGAGCCGGTGGCGGTTGAGCATATCGCCGATGACACCGATCAGGAGGAGCTGGCTGGCGAACCACAGGATGGCGCCGCCGGTGAAGCCGGCCCACTTGTGCGGCGAGAACTGGCCGGTGCAGGCGTAGTGACCAAAGAGGAAGGCGACCAGGGCCAGGCCGACCATGCCGCTGGCCAGGGCCAGCGTCCCGAAGAAACGCATGGGCTGGTAGTCGCGGTAGCAGCGGAAGATGATCGCGGAGGTCCGCGTGGCGTAGCGCCAGAGGTTGCTGGCGACGCGGCTCTGGCCATGCTCGCGGACGCCGCGCACCGGCAGGGGCACCTCGACCATGCGCATGCGCTTGTGGGCCAGGTTGAGGAAGACCTCCTGGGTGTAGGTGAACTGCCCGATGACGTTCAGCGAGAGCGCCGCCCGGCGGTTGTAGCAGCGCATGCCGCACGAGACGTCATGGAAACGCCGTCCCGTCAGCGACGAGATCAGGCGGCTCATCATGCGGTTGCCCCAGAGCTTCACGGGGGGCATGGTCGGCACCAGCGCCGCGTCGGCGAAGCGCGAGGCGGTGGCGAAGTCGGCCTCGCCGCGCAGCACCGGCGCGATCAGCGTCGGTATGGTCGTCGGGTCGAACTGGCCATCGGCGTCGATGCTGGCGACCAGGTCGGCGCCGAGCTCGAGGGCCTTGGCCAGGCCCGTCTGGAAGGCCGCCCCGACGCCGCAGCGCTCGCCATGGCTGACGACGATCGCGCCGGCGGCACGCGCCACCTCGGCGGTGCGGTCGGTGCTGCCGTCGTCCACGACGACCGCCTGGACACGGCCCACGCCCGGGATGTCCCGCGGGATGCCGCGGATGACATCGCCAACCGTGATCTCCTCGTTGAGTGCTGGGATCAGCACCACCAGGAACGCCTCACGGGGCGGCGCTGCAGTGGCTGGGGCAGGGTTGGGCATGGCGATCACTCGAGCCTCGGTCGTGGGGCTGTAGGGGTCGGATTTACTGTAGCATCGGCGCGACTCGCGTCAACGCCGGGGCGCGGCAGGAGCAGGGCTGTTTGAAAGTCCGGTTCTGGCACCCCTCCAGGGTGCATGGCGTGCAATCCGCGTTTCCGGGGGTCGTGCTGCGCGCGACCCCCGGCTACGATCTGGCACCCCTCCAGGGTGACCGAGTGA
>JAAYZO010000918.1 GCA_012514865.1 Lentisphaerota bacterium
CCCACGGCCGCCGTCGCCGGTATGGCCAGGCGGGCGCCGTCGGGAGTCGGCGTCAGGGCCGCTCCGGCGCAGGTCATCGCGACCGTCGTCGCCAGGCCCTCGACGCGCGGCGTGGCCATGGCCAGCGCGATGGTGCTGCCGGGCACCGCCTGGGTCGGTCCGACGATACGCGGCGGCTCCAGGCTGTAGGCCGAGAGGGCCACCTGGCCGAGGTGCCGTTCGATGGTGTCGAGGTCGCGCAGAAGCCGCCGCGCGCCCTTTGCCGTGCCGTCGGCGTCCACCGCCTCGCGCAGGCCGCGGCAGGCCGCGGCGGCCTCGGCGAGGCGGCCCTGCGTGGCGGCGTCCGGGCCCGCCGCGTCGGCCAGGCCCGACAGAGCCCGGCCCAGAGCGGCCTCGCCCGCGGTCAGGGCCGCCGTCATCGGCGGGACCGGCTCGTACCACTCGGCGAACTGCGGGTCGACGACGACCTCCGTGCGCCCGCCGTCGGTCATGGACAGCTCGGACAACGTCAGGCGGCCCGGCGTGCCGGCCTTGATGAAGGCCGTGACCTGGATCGCCCGCAGGGGCTGCTCCGAGGTGATCGTGAAGCTCAGGTCGCGGGCCTCGTAGGTGCCGACCGGCAGCTCGAAGGTCTCCTCTTTGTAGTAGGTATAGCTCGGGCTGACCCAGGCCTTGCGGCAGACGATGCCGACGGCGCCCGCCGGGCGGTCGAGGCCCGCCGCGGCGGCGCGGACGCGCAGGGTCACTGCGCGCGGCTGGTCCTGGAAGAGCATCACCCACTGGCTCATCGAGGGCGCGGTCTCGGCCTTGAGCACGACGCCGCGGCCGCCGTCAGCGCGTTCGAGGGCGGCATCGGGGGCGCGCCAGTGCACCGGCCGCGCCGGGCGGCCGCGGTCGAGGTCGCGCATGTGCCGGCCGCTCTCGAAGGCGGCCAGGGCGGCGCGGGCGCGCCAGCGTGCCGACTGTGCCGGGGTGGCCAGCTGCAGGGCCAGGACGCCGTCGGCCGGCAGGCGCACGGCGGCGCTCAGCGTGTCGCCGTCGCGCTGCAGCGCCACGCGGGTGTCGTTGAGGATATCGGTGGCCCGCAGCGCCGCGGCGTCCAGGCCGAGGGCCGCCGGCCAGATCGTCAGGAGGGTGTCCTGCGCCGTCGGCTCTTCGTTCAGAATCGTCAGCCAGACGACGCCGTCGTCGTCGGGGCCGAAGCGCTCGACCGCCAGGCGCGGGTGGTCGCAGCGCGCCTGCGTCACCGGCTCCCAGCCGGCCAGGGCCAGGGCCCGGCAGAGCGGCAGGTAGGTCCGGAACAGGTCGCGGTCGCGCTCGTAGTAGCGCGGGTGGTTCCAGTACTGCCCGCCGGGGCCGAGGCCGCTCGGCGGCCAGTCGAAGAAGCCGGGGAAGATCCCGTAGGCCAGGCAGCGCCGCATGAACAGCTCGATCTCGGCATGCCCGAGCGTCTGCTCGTAGTTGCCCTTGAGCAGGGTCATGAAGGGCTTCTGGTAGGTCGTGGCACGGATGTAGTTGAGGCCCTCGCGCGGCAGGATCAGGCCGGTCTCCTCGCCGAGGACATCCAGCCAGGGCGCCACGAAGAAGCTGGCGCCGACGGCGCCGTTCATCATGGTGATCTGACCGCGCGGCCGCAGCAGCTCGGCGGCGGCGCGGGCGAACTCGCAGGACGAGAAGAAGTTATTGATGAAGGGCTTCTTCGCCACCGGGTCCCAGAGGCAGGGGGCGTCGGCGGTGGCGAAGTGCTCGGTGCGGTAGTTCACCCCGGCCGAGAGGCCGTCGTAGTAGAAGCCGTCGAGGTCGGCCTTGAGGCGGGCCTTGATGTCGTCGGTCTGGCCGAGGGCGCGCTTCAGGGTCCAGGCGCCGTAGGCGAGTTCCGGGTCGAGGTTGAACTGCGCGATGAGGTGGTTGTAGACGCGCCACTTGCGGACGTCCATCAGGCCCTCGGCGGTGTGCAGGCCGACCTGGTGGAAGACGCCATCCTGGCCGGTGGTGCGGCGGAAGGCCGCCTCGACCGCCGCGACCTGGGCTTCCAGGGGCGGCAGCGGGTCCTTCTCGGGGTCGTAGTCCGGCAGGTTGGCGCCCATGCCGGCGTGGGTGAAGTAGGTGGTCGAGAGCACCCCGATGCGGTCGTCGTAGTCGGGCTCCGAGGCGCCCTCCTGCAGGCCGAAGCCGAACTCGTTGACGTTGTCGATCTGCGAGAGGCGGTTGAAGGCCATCCACTGGCCCTGCTCACGGATGTGCACCTTGAAGAGCTCCGGGTAGAGGGCGTAGTAGCGCGCCAGGGCGTCGCGGAAGCCCCAGGCGGGGTCGCAGGCGTAGAGGTCGAAGGCGAATTCGGCCTGGTGGGGCTGGCGCGTCTCGGCCGCCAGGGCGAAGTCGTAGACGATCTCGAGGCGGCGGCCGGGGGCGTCGTAGGCGGTGCGGAACAGGCACGGGCGGTCCATCGGGACAGCCAGGCAGAGGCCGACCGGGCCGCTGAGGACGGTGCAGAAGTTGCGGTTGGAGTAGCCCATGCGCAGGTCGGGCTGGTCGGACCACTCGGGGAGGTCGGCGTAGGCACGCAGGGGCCGGACGTTGGCGTAGGTCTTCGTGGCGAGGACCGTCTCGGCCTGCTGCATGTCGCTGTGCCACTGCCAGCCGACGGCATCCAGGGGCAGGTTGAAGCGCAGGAGCAGGCCGCGTGCGGGCAGGGGCTCGCCGCGCACGGTGCAGACCAGGCGGAGGGCGCCGTCGTCGGCGCGGATGGCCAGCACGACCTCGGCGCGGGCCTCGTCGAAGCGCAGGTGCCAGAGGCCGCCCTCGCGGCTCGTGAGGCGGCCGGCGAGGTAGTGGCCGGTCGCGACGTTGCAGAGTTCGACGAAGGGCGCCGGCGTCGTGGCCAGGGCCTGCCCGGCGACGGCCAGGCCGGTGACGCGCGCCGCCTCGTCGAGCTCGATGGCGACACCGCCGCCGGTCAGGGCGGCGGCGGCGTGGCCGACGCCGAATGCCAGCGACGCCAGGGCGGCGACGACGCGGAAGATGCGGGTCTTCATGCTCGGTGCTCCTTGCTCGTCTCGGCGGCGGCCCGGTACATCGCCAGGATCTTCTCGGGCGGGATCTCGGCGAGGAGGTTATGAATGGCGCAGAAGACGTAGCCCGAGTCGGCGCTGAGGGTACTCACGACCCGTCGGACCTCGTCCGCGAC
>JAAYZO010000919.1 GCA_012514865.1 Lentisphaerota bacterium
CTTCAGGACGCGTCGGACCGTGGTCTCGAGTTCCAGCATGGCGGGCTTCCTCCAAGGCATCGGGCATACCCTAGCGCCCCGGCGGCTGGTGCCAAGCGCCGGGCAGGACACTAGGAACCGTCGTCTCCCGGGCCGTCTCCGCCAGAGTTCCGGCCTTGGCCGGAAGCGTGCCGCGTGCCTTCAGGCCGCGGTGGCATCCGTAGCCGCGCCGGGCTGAAGCCGCGGCGCACACTGTCCGCGTGAACGCGGCACTCTGACCCAGAAGCCGCAATGGTGCCACATCGCAATGTTCATGCGAGGCGGGTTGCCGGCGCGGGCAAGGAGGTCCACGCCGCGTCCGTGGACCTCCCGGGCGCCGCCGGCGCCCGGCTTGACGGGGCGGCACAGGCTGTATACGTTCATAGGGATAAGGGGTAGGGACGTGAGCCGCTGCAGGACAACGCCGTCGGCCGTCGAGGGCCGGCCGCGGGGAGACACGACGATGAACGCCAAGGCAGTCGGGGTGGTGTTGGCTGCCGCCATCGCGCTCGGCACGATGGCGGGGTGCGTTTCGGCGCCGCCGCCGGCGGGCGCGGCGGGAAGCGCCGACGAGGGCTACTTCCTGTCGCTGAAGCAGAAGGGTCAGCTCATCGGCTCGGGCCGCATCCAGGATGGCCAGGGCCGCTGGTACGACATCTGGATCGTACCCGGGTATGTCCAGCCGGCGCAGCGTGCCCGGCGCAGCCTGGGCCGAGCCGGGCGGGCCTTCGCCGAGTATGCCAAGCCTGCCAAGTACCGCGACCTCGCCGATGCCAGCGGCGATGCCTTCTCGTGGGCCTATGAGGACTGCCTCGTCGACTTCACTGTCAAGGGCCTCCCGCGCGCCTGGGACGAGTACTGGTCGACCGCGAACCGCCGCGTGGACCAGCGCGTCTTCGGCTGGTGGGTCGCCTATCCGTGGGCCTTCATGGAGACCACCGTGGACACCGCGGTGCGCATCCCCGCGGGCCTGGGCGGGGCGGCCCTGGGCGCCGCCGCGGGTGCCGTGGCGGTCCCCGGGTTCTACGCGGTGAACTCTGCCGTGGAGGGCGTCTGGTATGGTGCCGTGGATGCGGTCGTCCTGCCCACCGCGGCCGCCGCCTGGAACACCCTCATCGCGCCGCCGCTGGCGTTCCTCGGCCAGAAGCCTGCGCCATCGCGGGCCGACGGCTTCTGGATGAAGCAGATCGGCACCGACACCGCCGCGGGCGGCAAGGCCTGGCAGGGCGCCATCACCGCGAAGGACATCGAGGCCCTGGCGGCCTGGGGCGAGCGCCTCGCGGCCGTCACCCAGCCCTACGAAGCGCGCCGTCAGGCCCTCCAGGAGCAGGTCCAGGCTGAGCACGAGGCCGTCAATCGTCGCTCACGTGAGGCCAAGGCCGCCATCCGCGCCGAGCAGGACGACGCTGTCGGCGCCATGGCACCGGACGCGGCCGGTCAGGCCGCCGCCGACTTCCTGCGACAGCGCGGCTTCAATGCCGACCAGACGGCACGGGCCATCGGCGAGGTCCGCCAGCACCTCCGTCAGCGCAAGGACCTGTCCCCAGAGACGATCCAGCAGATCCTCGAGGCCCTGACGTGCTACCCCCCGGTCGCTGCCGGCGAGACGCCGACGCTGCGCCCAAAGACGGACCCCCTCCAGCACAGCCTCGACAGCGTCAAGGATCTCCCCTGACGGACAGTCCGCACGCCGTCAAGGCCGGCTGTGCGGACTGTCCGTATGAAAAGACGCCCAGACCGCGGGCGGGCCGCCCCGCGCCGACGCCGCTCTCAGGCCCGTGCCGCGTCGCTGAACCAGCCGCGCGTCCGCAGGCAGATGCGGACCAGCCAGAGCATCACCGGGACCTCGATCAGAACGCCGACGACCGTCGCCAGGGCCGCGCCCGACGAGAGCCCGAAGAGCATGGTGGCCGTGGCGATGGCGACCTCGAAGTGGTTCGAGGCGCCGATCATCGCCGCCGGCGCCGCGTCCGCGTAGCTCAGCTTGAGCCATTTCGCCATGGCATAGCCCAGCCAGAAGATCAGCATGGTCTGGAGAAACAGCGGGATGGCGATCCAGAGGATGGTCAGGGGCTGCGCCAGGATGATCTCGCCCTTGAAGCTGAAGAGCAGGACAAGGGTCACCAGCAGAGCAAGAATCGACACCGGCGTCAGGACGTGGAGGAACCGCTCCCGGAACCACTTCTCGCCCTTGGCGGCGATCAGCCAGCGCCGCGATAGGTACCCGGCCACGAGGGGCAGCGCCACGTAGATGGCGATGGACAGGAGCAGGGCCTGCCAGGGCACCGGCAGCCTCCCGACGCCGAGGAGGAAACCGCCCAGCAGGCCGTAGAGCACCAGCATGGTCAGGGAGTTGATCGCCACCATGACCAGGGTCAGCCCGTCGTTGCCGCGCGCCAGGTAGCCCCAGACCAGCACCATGGCGGTGCACGGCGCGATGCCCAGCAGGATGCATCCCGCGACGTAGCTGCGCCAGAGCGGAACCTGGAGCATCTTCAGGCCATCGACCAGGACCACCGTGCCGGCGCCGTGCTGAGCGCCTAGGGGGAGGTCCAGGCCGAACGGCATCTTGACCAGGTCGGTCGCTTCGGCGCCGATCAGGCCCCGGAACAGCACCCCCAGGAAGAGCAGGGCGATGCCGTACATGGTGAACGGCTTGATCGCCCAGTTCACGAACAGGGTCAGGAGCACGGGCTTGGCGCTCCGGCCGGCCCGGATGACACTGGCGAAGTCGATCTTGACCATGATCGGGTACATCATGAAGAACAGGCAGACCGCGATGGGGATGGAGACCACGGGGGCCCCGTTCACGGAGATCGACAGTCCGTCCAGGTACCTGGCCACGCCGGGCGCGACTTTGCCAAGGAGGATTCCGCCGACGATGCAGAGGGCCACCCACACAGTCAGGTAGCGCTCGAAGACGCTGGTCATTCGTCGCTCGGCGGCGGCAGGCACAGCTCCATCCATGGTCATGTCCTTTCCTCCAAAGCTGGTGCTGCCGAGAGGTTCTCCGGCAGGCCTTCGACAAAGGCGCGTATCTCGTCGCGCACCCGACGGTAATGCTCGAGCGCCTCGGCCGCGGTCCGGGCCGACCGCGCCAGCCGCGGCGGGTCCTCGAAGGCGTGATGCACAACGCGGGTGCCGCCGGGGAACAGCGGGCAGCTCTCGTGGGCGTGGTCACAGACGGTGATGACGACATCAAAGGCGATGCCGGCCACGTCGTCGACGGTCTTCGAGCGCTGTCCCGAGATGTCGACCCCGGCCTCGGCCATGACCCGGACCGCATGCGGGTTCAGGCCGTGCGTCTCGATGCCGGCCGACCAGGCCTCGACCACGTCGCCCTTGAGATGCCGGGCCCAGCCTTCAGCCATCTGGCTACGACAGGAGTTGCCCGTGCAGAGGAAAAGTATGCGCATGGCGTCGGTGTCCTTCGTCGCTCAGCCCCGCCCTCGACCCGCAGCGCCGGCGTTAGGCTTGCCGCCTGGGGCGGACGCGCCAGGCGCCTGGCCGGTACAGCAGCCGGACTTGGTCGCTTTGGCCGGGGCACTGCCGTCGTCTTCGGAGACCTCCTCGATGCGCACGTTGCAGCAGCATGATTTCTTCGCCCCGAAGAGCTTCGCGAAGATGCCTTCCTTCTTTGCCTCAGCCATGACTCGGCCTCCTTTTCAGAGCACGTTGAACACGAACCCAGACACTACCGCGGTAAGGAACACGACCGCAACGAAGACAGCGACCAAGCGGATTCTGAAGATACCGGCCAGCATGCTCATCTCGGGGATGCTCATGCCGGCGCCGCCGACGACCAGGGCAATGACCGCCCCCAGACTCATGCCTTTCTGGGTCAGGGCCAGGCCAATGGGGATGACCGTCTCAGCCCGTACGTACAACGGAATGCCGATCAGCGCAGCCACGGGGATCGCCAGCGGGTTGTTCGGCCCGGCCAGACGGACCACGAAGTCGTTGGGCACATAGCCATAGATGACCGCCCCGATGGCGACCCCGATGATCAGGAAGACCAGAACCC
>JAAYZO010000920.1 GCA_012514865.1 Lentisphaerota bacterium
CTTTACCCGGGTCAGCCGCCGTTCAAACGCGGCCCATCAGTCCACTGCCTTCTGTGAAGAGCCACTTTTCGTCGGTGCCCAACGAGCTCGCGGAATCCCACAGCGCGGCGATGGCCCGCTGCACCAGATCCCTCAACTCGTTCATGTGAGCCATTATAAATCATTCAGAGGGTCAAAACTAGCCCCAAGCCGAGTTATCCACAGGGAATTCAAGAATCTTTTCCGAAGCGGGTGGGCGGTATAGTGCGCTGCATGAGAGCCGACCAGGGGGGAGGTGGCCCAGTGGAGCCACGCATCTTCCTCTCGTCCCCTGACGTCACCCAGGCGGAGGAGGACGCCCTTGTCCGGGCCTTCCGTTCCAACTGGATCGCGCCGCTGGGCCCGGAGGTCGACGCCTTTGAGGCGGAGCTGGCCGAGTACTCCGGGGTGGCCCACGCCGTCGCACTCTCCTCCGGCACCGCCGCGCTGCACCTGGGCCTGCTGACGTTGGGCGTCGGTCCGAGCGATCTGGTGCTCACCGCCACCCTCACCTTCGCCGCGACTGCCAACGCCATCACGTACACCGGCGCCGAGCCCGTGTTCGTCGACTGCGACGAGACCGGCAACATCAACCCAGACCTCCTCGAGCACGCCTTCGAGACCGTCCGCGCCGAGGGCGCCACCGTGAAGGCCGTCGTCCCCGTGGACATGGTGGGCAAGGTGGCAGACCACGCCCGCATCGCGGAGATCGCCGCCCGGTACGGCGCAGACGTCCTCTCGGACGCCGCCGAATCCATGGGCGCCACCCGAGACGGCCGCTCGGCCGCGTCGTTCGGAGCCGCCGCGGCGCTTTCCTTCAACGGCAACAAGATCATGACCACCTCCGGTGGCGGCGCGCTGCTGACCGACGATGAGGACATCGCCCAGCACGTTCGCCACCTTGCCACGCAGGCCAGGCAGCCCGTGGTGCACTACGAGCACACCGACGTGGGCTACAACTACCGCCTCTCCAACCTGCTGGCCGCCCTCGGCCGCTCGCAGTTGGCCCGCCTCGACGAGATGATCGAGCGGCGCCACGCCATCCGCGCCCACTACCGCGAACTGTTCGACGGCGTGCCCGGCGTGACGCTCTTCGGTGAACCAAGCGAAGCAGAGGGCACCCGAGACAACTGCTGGCTCACCTCCATCCTCATCGATCCAGCGGCGGCAGGCTTCTCCCGCGACGACCTCTGGGCCGCCCTCAACGCCGAGAACATCGAATCCCGGCCCCTCTGGAAGCCCATGCACGCCCAGCCGGTCTTCGCCGGGCGGCGCGCCTTCGTCGACGGCACCGCGGACAGGCTCTTCCTCACCGGCCTCACGCTGCCCAGCGGTTCCGTCCTGAACGACGACGACCTCGCCCGCGTCTCCCGCGTGGTGACGGCCTTCCTGGCAGGTGATCGTGCGAGCTGAACGGGGCCGGCGCAGGTATGACGCGGTGAAGCGGGCGATGGACATCGCCGCCTCCGCGGCGGGCCTCGTCGTGACTGCGCCGCTGCAGTTGGCAGTCGCGGTGATCGTGCGGCAGGTGCACGGTAGCCCCGTCCTGTTCCGCCAGCAGCGCCCCGGCAAGGACGGCGAGATCTTCGAGCTGCTCAAGTTCCGCTCCATGAAGAACCCCGAGACCGGCCAGGAAACCGACGAGGAGCGCCTCACCCAGCTGGGCCGCTTCCTCCGCTCGACCAGCCTCGACGAGTTGCCCAGCCTGTGGAACGTGCTGAAGGGCGACATGAGCCTGGTCGGCCCGCGCCCCGAGGTGCCGCGCTACATGGCGCTGTATCCGGAAGACGCGCGCCAGCGCATCCTGTCGCTGCGCCCCGGCATCACCGACCGGGCGGCGATCGAGTTCCGCGACGAGGAGCGCCTGCTGGCCGCCAGCGCCGACCC
>JAAYZO010000921.1 GCA_012514865.1 Lentisphaerota bacterium
CCATGACCCACGCCGACATCCTGAACGCCGCCCTGGGGCACCCCAGGGTCGCCGGAGCCATCGGCTGGTGCGCCTTCGACTACGCTTCGCAGGACTGGGTCACCACCGACGGCGTCCAGCCGTGGGGCGTCTGCGACCTCTTCCGCTCGCCCAAAGCGGCCGCCGCGCTCTACGCCAGCCAGGTCGAACCCGGCGTGCGGCCGGTGCTGCAGGCCGCGACCCGCTGGAAGGTCGGCGACCAGGCCGGGTTCGACCCGAACGAAAACACCATCAAAAGCGGACACGACGCGCCGCTGGTGGTCTTCTCCAATTGCGACCGGATCGAGGTCCGCATCGGCGGCGTCGTCAAAGGGCGCTTCGCGCCGGCGCGCGACCGCTTCCCCCACCTGCCCCACCCGCCCTTCCTCTGCACCGGGCTGGGAAGGCTGTGGGGACCTTCGTGGCAGGACCTGCACCTCGTCGGCTTCGTCGGCGACGCCGTCGCCGCCGAACAGCGGATCCCCGCCTCGCACGAGGCGGCCACGCTGGAACTGACCGTCGACGACCGCCTGCTGCGCGCCGACGGAACGGACGCGACCCGCGTTTTGCTGCGCCACACCGACGCCTGCGGCAACCTCCAGCCGCACAGCCGCGCCGCGGTCATCCTGACCCTGACCGGCCCCGCGACGCTTGTCGGTCCCAATCCCTGCGCCCTCGCCGGCGGCGTGGCCGGCCTCTACCTGCGCGCCGGCACCCGCCCCGGGACCGTGCGGCTTTCCGCCCGCTCCGAAAGCCTCGGTCCGGCGCGCGCCGTCATCGTCCGCATCCGCTGACACCACCGTGATCTACGATTGCGGAAGCCGGTCCAGTCCGGGCGTGTCCCACGGCTCGTCCAGCCCCAGCCCGCGCATGTCGGCGACCGTGTGCCGCGCCTCGGCCTGGTAGAGGCGCCAGATGACGCGCAGGCCCTGGAGGCTGCCGGGGCCGTCGGTGAGCGGCTGCCGGCCCGTGCGGACGCACTCGACGAAATGCGCCATCTGCCCCTGCGTGCTCTTGCCGGGCTCATGCTCGAAGACGAGCCGCTCGCCTTCGCCGAACGTGGTGAGGAACACCTTGCCCTCGCTCAGGCGGGCGTCGATCAGCGCCTTCGTGCCGTGGATGTGGATGCTGTAGCGCAGGCGGGTGCCCTGGGCGCCCCACGTGCCGAAATGGTAGGCGGTGGCCCGGTTGGCGAATTCGAAGACGACGTTGCTGGTGCCCTCCCCCTCCATCCAGGGCGTCCCCAGCGTGGTGCCCAGGTGGCAGCCGCGGACGGGGCGCCCCAGGAACCAGAGCAGCAGGTCGACGTAGTGGCAGCCGTGGCTCAGGAACTGCCCGCCGCCCAGCGTGCCGATGCTGTTGGCCCAGCTTCCGTCGGGGAAGCGGGTGTACTGCTCGGTCCAGATGGAGATCTGGAACGGCGTGCCCGCGGCCCCGCTGTCCATCAGCTCCTTGGCCTTCAGGACCAGGGGGTTGTAGCGCTGCACGTAGCCCGTCATCAGGATCAGCCGCTTCTCCCGGGAAAGGCGGATGAGATCGAGGCATTGGGCCTCGGTGATGGCCAGGGGCTTCTCCATCAGCACATGCTTGCCGGC
>JAAYZO010000922.1 GCA_012514865.1 Lentisphaerota bacterium
ATCGGCACCGGCCGCACCGCCACGCCGCAACAGGCCCAGGACGTCCACGCCTTCATCCGTGCCCAGCTGCGTCAGGCCCACGGCGCCGTCGCCGACGGCGTGCGCATCCTCTACGGCGGCAGCATGAAGAAGGAGAACGCCCGCGAGCTGCTGAGCCAGCCCGACATCGACGGCGGCCTCATCGGCGGAGCCAGCCTGAAGACCGACGACTTCATGGGGATCATCGCGCCCGCCTGAGTCCTCAGCTCGCGCCCCCGGCCGGGCGGGCCAGTCCGCCGCGGCCGGGGCCGCGCCGGACTGCCCGGCGAGGTGAGCACGGCCGCGCCCGGGAAGGCGCCGCTGCCGACGCCCCCCGCCCACGGCCGGGCGACGACTGGCGGGCTCACCCCCAGAGCCGAGAGGACACTCGCGGCAGTCCGAAAGAGGCCTGGTCGCGGAACGCGCCGGGAACGCGGACCGCGCTGCCGCCGGCAACCGACCACAGGGTCGTGGTGCGGAGAGGGAACCCGATGGCAATCGAGATGTCCAATCAGGCGTCGAGCGCAGAAGATCGCCTGCTGATTGATAAGTTCAAGGGTGGCGACCACGGGGCCTTCGATCGGCTTGTCGACAAGTACTCCGGACGAGCCTATCAGATCGCCTATGGCATTCTCGGCAACCGCCAGGACGCCGAGGAAGTGGCTCAGGATGTCTTCGTGCGGATTCATCGCGCTCTGCCGCGATTCCGCGGTGACTCCGAGTTCACGACCTGGATGTACCGGATTGCCATGAACCTGGCCCGCAACAAGTACCGCTGGAACAAGAGCCGCGGCAGCCAGCGGAACATCAGCATTGACGCACCCTTGGACGGCAGCGACGATCCCGACGCCAAGCGCATCGACGTCGTAGAAGGTCGATTGGCACCCGACGAAAAGGTCTCACTGGACGAACTCGAGCAGCGCGCGCTGACGGAACTCGATGGCCTCCCCGAGCTGTACCGTCAGGCGCTGATGCTGAGGAATGTGGACGAACTCAGTTACGAGGACATCGCGGACCTGCTCGGCTGCAAGCTGGGCACGATCAAGTCCAGGATCGCCAGGGCCCGCGAAGAACTCAGGAAAAGGCTCGGACTATGAGTAGCGCCTCGGGTTCTCAGGCTTGCCCCGGAAGTGACGATCTCAGTGCCGCCGTCGATGGCCTCTCTCCCGAAGAAATTGCCGTCCATATCGACACCTGTCCCCTCTGTATCGACCGTGTGAAGGCGTTGCGCCGCGTGGATGCGGCCCTGCGCCGCCACATGGCCCCCCCCGCCGGTCTCTCGGACCGCGTCCGTGCCGACGTACGGCAGAGCGTGAGCACTGCCGAGCCGTTGCCGATGCCGCGCTGGTGGGCGTCGCCGGCGCTGCGTCTGGCGGCGGCGGTGGCGGTGACGGCCGCCGCGATTGCGGTGATGATGGCCGTGCTCAGCGATCGCCGCGATGGCTCGCCGGCCCTGGCCGCCGTCGGCGCCGCCACCGAGGCGGCGCCGTCAGCCGTCGCCGCGCCGCCCGCACTCCCCGCGACTGACGCCGCCACGACGGCGCCGAGCGGCAGTGTCCTCGGCGGCCACTCCCTGCGCCTGGCCCGCGCCGGCGGCAACGGCGCCCTCGGCGGCACCGCGGGCGCGGAGCTTCCGCAGGGACTGCCGCGAGTCGTGCGCCATGTCTGGACCGTCCGCGACGCCGAGGGCGCTGTGGGCCAGCTCAAGGGCCTGCTGCCGCAAGGCCGCTATGACATCAGCGTCCAGGATGGCAACACCCTCTGCTCCGTCGTCCTGCCCGACCGCGATCTGCTGAAGCTCGTCGACGGGCTCGCCGCGCAGCAGTGGCAACTGGTCTCGCCCGACATGCCGCAGCCGCAGCGGCACGCCGGCGTGGCCCTCAGCGGCCGCGATGTCCGCTACAACATGGTCATGGTGCAGCAGCCGTGACCGCACGACGTCGCGGCCCTGCCTGAAGAGGCGCCGCCGCGACGTCCCGGTATTCCCTGCCCCCAGACCACGCCCAGGCCGGCCCCGCCGACCTGGGCGTTTGCGTCTCTGCCCCCCGCGCCCCGCGATGGCAGACGCGGCCGACCGATCTGACCCGATCTGACAGGTCTGACAGGTCTGACAGGTCTGACAGGTCTGACAGGTCTGACGGGTCTGACAGCTCTGGTGTGAGCTCTGTCAGGCGCGGATCTTGCGGCGCAGGACGCTGATCTCGCGCTGGAACTCGGGGTCGCCGGCCAGGCGGTCCTTAATGACCTGCTGGGCGTGCAGGACCGTGGCGTGGTTGCGGTGGAAGTGCTCGCCGATGGCGGGTGACGAGTAGCTCGTCAGCTCACGGCAGAGGAACATCGCCACCTGGCGGGGCATGGCGATGTTCTGGGGGCGGCGGTTGCCGAGCATGTCGGAGACACGGATGTCGTAGAACTCGGCGACGGTGCGCTGGATGTGCTCGACCGTGACGAGCGACGCCGGCTCCTCGTCGAGCAGCGGCCCGAGGTGCTCCTCGGCCTTGGCGACGTCGAGGGTCGTGCCCGTAACCGAGGCGTACGACACCAGGCTGATGAGAGCCCCTTCCAGACGGCGGATGTTGCTGCGGATGCGTCCGGCGATGAGGAACAGGATGTCATCGCCGAGTTTGATGGCGTGGTCGTCCTGCTTGCGACGCAGGATGGCCACACGCGTCTCCAGGTCCGGCGGCGCGATATCCGTGGTCAGTCCCCACTCGAAACGCGACACGAGGCGTTTCTCGACGCCGCCGATCTCGTGCGGCGGCCGGTCGGAGGTCAGGACGATCTGCTTGTGGCCGTGATAGAGGGCATTGAAGGTGTGGAAGAACTCTTCCTGGAGGCGTTCCTTGGCGGCGAAGAAGTGGACGTCATCGATGAGCAGGAGGTCGACGCTGCGGTAGCGCGCCCGAAAGGCGCTCATGGTCCCCGAGCGGATGGCCTCGATGAACTCGTTGGAGAACTCCTCACTGGACCGGTACGCGATCCTGGCGCGCGGGCGGGTCCGCAGCAGCTCCTGGGCGGTGGCCTGCAGGAGGTGCGTCTTGCCCAGGCCGGTGGGGCTATGGATGAACAGCGGGTTGTAGGCCGCGCCGGGCGCCGCCGCCGTGGCAACGCAGGCAGCGTGCGCGAAGCGGTTGTTCTCGCCGACGACGAAGGTATTGAAGGAGAACCGGCGGTTGAAGGTCAGCGTCTCGACGGGCGTCTCGGGAGCCGCCACCGGCGACGTGTGCTTACGGCTGCGGCGCGGCCGCGCCGGGGCCTCATCGGGGGCCGGAGGCGCACTGCCCTCAGGCGTGCCGGCAACCGCCTCGGCGGGCTCGGCCGCGGCCGGGGCCTCGTGGCCCGACTCGAAGGCGACGCTCAGGCCGGCCTCGCCACTCACCTCGCGCAGCGTCCGCTCGATCAGCTCGAGGTAGTTCAGCGTCAGCCAGTCGCTGAACATGCCGCAGGACACCCCCAGGACGACTTTGGATTCCTCACGGCGAACCGGCACGATGCCGGCGATCCAGCGGGTGAAGGTATCCTCGTTCAGGATCTCCCTGAGGCGCACGCGGGCCGCCTGCCATAGTTCCACAACACTGCTCATCATATCGAAAGATCCAGGGCGATCGGGGCAACACCAACGCAGGGACGACGGGACACGGCCTCTCTTGCCGTTTCGGTCAGGATTACGTAAGGAACTTATAAAACCCCGGGAGGTATGGCAAGCCTCCGGAGAGGTTTTTAGGGTGGCTCCCAGTCGATTCTTCGTAAGTCCTTGGCGTTAGGTTTGACTGCCCGACAAGAGAACGTGCAAAAGACTCTTTATCAACGGCTTAATGCTGCCTTCACAGACTCCCTCGGGCGCCCCCGGGAGGGGTGTCGGAAAGGCCCTTGATGCCAGGGCTTTCAGACCGCCCGGCGGCGCTGCAGACCGGCCCGGTACTCCTGCTCGATGAGGTCGGCCATACGCCGCCAGCAGAACTGCGTGCGGACACGCTCGCGGCCGGCCTGACCGAGGCGCCGGCGCAGATCAGGGTCTCGGAGTAGGTCGATCACGGCGCCGGCCACGGCCTCGGCATCGCCGGCGGGGCAGAGCCGGCCGGTGACGCCGTCTGCGATGACCTCGGGTGTGCCGTCGAGGGCGAAGCCGACCGCCGGCACGGCGCTGGCGAGGGCCTGCACCACCGTGCGGGGGAGGCCTTCGCGGAGGGAGAGGTGTACGAGGACATCCATCAGGGCGGTATAGCGGCAGACCTCAGCCGGGGGCACGAGGCCGGTGAAGACGAAGCGGTCCTGCAGGCCGAGGGCGGCGGCGCGTGCGGCGATCGACTCGCGCAGGACGCCGTCGCCGACGAGGAGGAAGTGCGCATCGGGGATGGCCTTGACGATGGCCGGCGCCGCGGCCAGGAGGAAGTCGTGGCCCTTCAGCTCGAAGAGCCGCGCAATCTTGCCGACGACGGGGACGCCCTCGGGCAGGCCGAGGCTGCGGCGCAGGGCCGGGTCAGGCCGGGCGTTGAGGAAGGCCTCCATGTCCATGCCGCTGTAGACGACGCGGTACCTCTCGGCCGGGGCGACGCCGGCGGCGACGCACTGGTCGACCATCGCCTGGGCCACGGCCAGGATGCGGTCGCAGTTCCGGGCTGCGAGGCGTTCGGCGTGGATGTAGACGGCGTTCAGCCAGCGCGACTGGTACGGGTGGAAGGGCTGGCCATGCACGGTGTGCACCACCAGGGGCACTCCGGCACGCCGTGCCGCCAGCCGGCCGAGGATGCCGGCCTTGGACGAGTGAGTGTGGACGACATCGAAGCCCCCCCGCAGGAAGAAACGCCGCAACCGGCGGTAGGCCAGGAAGTCGTGCCAGGGGCTGACCTGGCGTACCAGCGACGGTATTTCGACGACCTCCAGGCCAGGGACGGTCTCGGCGGCAAGCAGGGCGCCCTCCGGGCCGGGCGACGGGCCGGTGACGAGGGTCACACGGTGGCCACGCTCGACATGACCGCGGGCCGTCAGGAGCGTGTTCTCCTGCGCCCCGCCCACGATCATGCGCGTAATGACATGGCAGATGCTGAGAGGTCGGTCATCCACGAGGGCTTCTCCGCAAAGCAGCCGACGGCCGCAGGCGCCAGGCCGTTCCAATACGGCGGGTCTGACGAACGCGTCAACATAAGCAGTGCACGGGTGCCCTGCAACGGCCGGCGCGGCCCGGGCCGGGCTGTTTGAAGATCGCGGCGGCGCTCACTCGGTCACCCTGGAGGGGTGCCAGATCGTAGCCGGGGGTCGCGCGCAGCCCGACCCCCGGAAACGCGGATTGCACGCCATGCACCCTGGAGGGGTGC
>JAAYZO010000923.1 GCA_012514865.1 Lentisphaerota bacterium
CGGGCTCGCGGGACGCCCGGGCGCCGGGCGCGCCTCCGGCCGCCGGCCGCCGCCGGCCCTCTCGACCGGACGCGGCCCCATCGGCCGCGGCGCGGCCGCGGGCGCCGGCCCCGCCGCGGGCGACCCGGCGGGCTCTGCCAGGTCCGCCTCGGCGGGTGGCGGCAGGGCCTCGTCCAGGTCGGCCCAGAGGGTCTCCGGGGACACCGCCGGCAGGCCGGCGTCGCAACGCCCCAGGATGGCGCCGCCGACGCCGCGCAGGCCGACGACATCGGCGGCGCAGTAGCGCACCAGGCGGTCGCGTGCTGCGCGCTGGCCTTGCCGGCGCCAGCGCTGCCAGAGGAGCACCGCCTCGGCGCCATCCACCCCCTGCAGGTCCGGCGGCCGCGGCAGCCCGAGGCTGGCCTCGATGGCCTTGAGGCCGCCGCGCAGGCCGGCGTGCGTGCACACCCGGCGCAGATCCAGATGCGGACAGGGCAGCTCCGGGATGTGGAAGGCGCGCAGGATCATCGGCACGTCGAAGCAGGTGCCGTTGTAGGTCACCACCAGCTCGATGTGCTCGAGCAGCTCGAGGAAGTCGTCCAGGTTCTCGTCCTGGACGAAGGTATAGAGTCGATCCTGCCAGTAGCAGGCGATGACGGTGACCCGGGCCGTGCCGAGCAGGCCGTCGGTCTCGATGTCGACGTAGGCGGCGCGGCGGCCGTACTGGGCCAGGATGCGCCAGAGGTCACAGCCACAGAGCCGCCGGCAGAAGAAGCCGATATCGCCGGCCTCGTACGCCTCGTCGCAGCGCGCCGCCTCGGCCAGGACGGCCTCCCAGGCGGCCGGGCCGAGGTGCAGACCGGCCGGCGGCCGCGACGCCAGGTCCGGCCAGCCAGTCACCCCGAGCTGGCGCAGCCGCGCCGCCCGGACCGGGCCGATACCAGGGAGGTGCAGGAGAGCGCCGCGAATCATGCCGAGCCGCCTCCGACGCGGGACCACCCCGCGAGCGTCGGCGCCGCCGCGTCGATCGCGCCAGCGACGGCCGCCGACGGCGACCGACGGCGCTCGAGGCGCATCCCTGGACGCAGGCTGTGCATGGCAGGCAAGTCCCCGCGGATCGTCCGGCGGCGCCTCTCGCGGCAGGCGCGGTGGCGCGGCCGTCCGCGTTTCAGTGCAGTCGTTCGCGTTTCTGTCGCAGGATGCCGGCGGCGCGTCCGAGGCGCTGGGTCAGCCGGACCATCTCCGGGTCCTCGCCGGGTGCCTCCACCGCCGGGGCGCGCGGCTGACGCGCCACCGTGATCTCGGGCGCCGCCACGACGCCGTCGAGCAAGGCCGCCAGGAGGCTCCGTGTACAGGCCACGGAGGCGTCGGACTCGATCAGCAGCTCGCTCAGCTCGGCGTTGTCCACGCCCGGTGGCAACGGCGGCACGCAGGCCGGGCAGCCGCCCTTGCAGGGGCAATCGGCAAGGACCGTCCGGCAGAGGCGCAGGGCGTCGGGGAGGCGCTCGAAGATCTTCTCGGCATAGCCGACGCCGCCCTCGTGCTGGTCGTAGAGGTACAGGGCGCTCTGCCAGCGCGAGTCGCTCTCCTCCTGCAGCGAGACATCCGTCGCGATGTCATTTCGGTCGGCCATGCACAGGCTCGGCGCGACGCGGTGCAGCAGGTAGCTCAGCCCGAAGAAGGCGGCGCCGAGGTAGCGCTTGTCGAGGCGGTCGCAGAACTCCAGCCATGGCCGCGGCGGCCGCAGCGCCAGGCCGGTGGTGTCGTACTCGAAGGCGGCCAGGGTGATCGGCCCGTAGCCGATGTTCTCGTAGGTCCGCTCGCGGATCTTCTTGTAGAGCTTCGGCTGCTTGTTCACATGCACCGCCCCGAAGCTCACGCGGGCCTCGTGCTCGGTGCGCTCTTCGTCGACCTGAGTCATCTCCAGGCGATTCTCCCAGACCGCCTCGGTGTAGTAGTCGACATCGACCTGCTCGACCCGGCACAGCTTCTTCTCGAGGTCGAGGTCCATGGACATGTAGCGCCGTCCGAGGTGCTGGTAGATGGCGTCCTTGTAGAGCGTGCCGCGGGCGCCGATGGGGTCGATCTCGCCGATGACCTCGGTGCCGTGGTAGATCTCGATGTTGTAGTCGGTCATGCCGCGCAGGTCGACGCCGCGGGCCGGGTAGTCGCTGAGGGCGTAGCGCAGGCACTCGCGGTAGGGCTTCAGGGTCTCGTCCTCGCTGAGGATCGACACGGCCAGGCTGTAGGCCGGCTCCGGGAAGGCCGCCTCCAGGCGCCGCAGCGGGTGCTCGTAGGCGGCGCAGGGGAGGTGCTGCAGCAGGATGTACGGGTTGTCGGCGTTGAGCCAGGCCTGCTCGACCGGCGCCTGCGTGATGAACTCCGGGTGGTGCACCAGGTACTGGTCCACCGGCGCGTCCTTGGCCACGAAGACGATCGTCGCGGCGCTGCCCTTGCGGCCGACCCGGCCGGCCTGCTGCCAGAAGCTGGCCACCGTCCCGGGGTGGCCCGAGAGGATGCACAGGTCGAGGTCGCCGATGTCGATGCCGAGCTCCAGGGCGTTGGTCGTGATGATCGTGGTGATGCGGCCCTCGAAGAGGTCGCG
This sequence comes from Lentisphaerota bacterium, assembly GCA_012514865.1. GTDB lineage: Bacteria > Verrucomicrobiota > Lentisphaeria > Oligosphaerales > JAFGRS01 > JAGVUW01. The sequence continues at coordinate 2,585 of JAAYZO010000923.1, forward strand.
CTCGAGCTGACGGCGCTCGTTCGGCAGCAGCCCGCCGCGGTACGGCTTGACCCGGTCGGCGAGGGCCGCGTAACGCCCGTCGATGACGGCGCGGTAGAGCCGCTCGACCTCCTGGCGGGCCCGGCAGAAGCAGATCGTGCGCACCTGGCGCTCGGTGGCCTCGCGAATCAGCGGTATCGACACCGACCCCGGGCCCTTCCGATACAGCGCCGCGCCCTGGCTCTGCACCAGCGGCGGGTTCACGAAGTACAGGTCGCGCTGCGGCCGCGGCGCGCCATCCCGGTCGATGACACGGACATCCCGGCCGATGAGAGCCCGGACATGCTCGCCGGGGTTGCCCACGGTCGCCGAGGAACAGATGAAGATCGGGTGGCTGCCGTGCACCTCGCAGACCCGCAGGAGCCGCCGGAAGACATTGGCCACATGCGAGCCGAAGGCGCCGCGGTAGCTGTGGACTTCGTCGATCACGATGTAGCGCAGACGCGACAGGAAGGCCTTCCAGTGCCGGTTGTGGTTGGGCAGAATCCCGGCGTGGAGCATGTCCGGGTTGGTGATGATGAAGTCGGCCTGGCGCTGGATGTTGAGGCGTTCCTCGCGCGGGGTATCGCCGTCGAAGGTCCCGAGGCGGTGGCTGTTCATCGCCGCCTGCATGAGCCGCCCGAGGGTCGACTCCTGATCCCGCGACAGGGCCTTGGTCGGGTACATCAGGAGGACCCCGAACGGCGCCGGGGCGTCGATGTACTCGTTGAGGATCGGCAGGAGGAAGGAGAGGGTCTTGCCGCTGGCGGTCTGCGAGACCAGGACGGTGTCCTGCCCGGCCGTGATGGCCTCGAAGGCCTCGGCCTGGTGCGAGTACAGCGAGCGGATCCCCGACGCGGTCAGGACCTCGCGCAGACGCGGCGAGAGCGCCGCCGGAAAGGGCACCAGCTCGCCCGGCCTGGCCGCGATGCGGTGGTGCGCTTCGATCTGGCGCTGGAAGCGGTTCTTGAGGAAGTCGACGACGTCGCGCATGGGCAGAACAACCGACTGCGGAGACCTTGACGGCACGGGATCGGTCACGTACCCTAAAATCAGCCTTGGGAGGGGCTTTGTCCAATGCCGCCATCGCCTGCCGGGATGACGCCGGGCTTCGCGCGCCGGCGGGCCGCGCATCTGCGCCTCGGCGCCCGCGGCGAACGCCTCGCCGCCGGGCTCCTGCGACGCCTCGGCCTGGAGATCCTGGCGCGCAACTACCGCGCCCCCGATGGCGAGGTCGACCTCGTCGCGCGCGCCGACGCGGTGCTCTGCTTCGTCGAGGTCAAGACCCGCCACCGCCGACGGCACGCGCGGCCGGCCGACGCGGTCGGCCTCGAGAAGCGCCGCCGCATCATCCGCGCCGCCCGGCGCTACCGCCGCGAGCTCGGCTGGCCGGCCGTGATCTACCGCTACGACATCGTCGAGGTCGTCCTCAACGGCCGACGCCTCCGGGAGGTACGCTACTGGCCCGCTGCCTTCAATGAGGCCGACACCGATGCTGCCGACCGCCTGCCGCACTTCGACCCCGACGACGACGCCCTGGAATGAACCGCCCGCCGCCACGAGGGCGGGCCAGGCGCGCAAGCCGGTCCCGACGGCGGGCAGGGCTGATCGAAGATCGCGTCAGCGCTCACCTGGTCACCCTGAAGGGGTGCCAGATCGTAGCCGGGGGTCGCGCGCAGCCCGACCCCCGGAACCGCGAACCCACACACCACGCACCCTGAAGGGGTGCCAGAACCGGACTCTCAAACAGCCCTGGACGGCGGGCGGCAGGAGTGGACGATGTGGACGACGTGGACGGAGTGGACGCCGCCCCGACCGCCGGCGGCGCTCAACCTGGGCGCGCCAATCTCCCGATTGGCAGAATCGGAGCCACTCGGGAGAGTGGCGGTCCCGGGGAGGGGGAGCCGCAGTGCCACTCGGTTCACGCCGCCTGCTCTCGTCACCAGGCTCCCGGCTCCCCGGTGTTCCCCGACCACTTCGGCGTTGTGCGTTCGGCGTTCCTGTCCCCCCTGTCCCCAGTGTCCCCGCCGGCCGCCTGCCTACAGCCCGCCGGTGATCTCCAGGACGGCGCCGTTGACGTAGGCGGCCTCGCGCGACGCCAGGAAGAGCACCCCATGCGCGACCTCGGCCGGCTGGCCGAGGCGGCGTACCGGGATGCTCTCCTGGTAGGCCTTGAGCTGCTCGGGCGGCAGGGCGCCGATGAACTCGGTGTCGATGAAGCCGGGCGAGACGCAATTGACCGTGATCTTGCGTCGGGCGACCTCCTTCGAGAGCGACCGCATCAGCGCCACCTGGCCGGCCTTCGAGGCGGCGTAGTTGGCCTGGCCCTCGAAGCCGAACTTGCCGCTCGGCGAGGTGATGTGGATGATGCGGCCGTAGCGGTTGGAGACCATCCGCATCACGGCGAACTTGCTCATGGCGAAGCTGCCGGTGAGGTTGGTGCGCAACACCGCCTCCCAGTCGGCGCAGGCCATCATGCCGACGACGCTGTCGCGGCGGATGCCGGCGTTGTTGACGAGGATCTCGAGGCGCGGCGCGATCGTGTCGAACCACCGGAAGAACTCCTCGGCCGCGGCGTAGTCGCCGACGTCGAAGGCACGCAGGTGCAGCCGCCCGGCGTGCGCCGCCTGGCGCGCCGCGAAGGCCTCCGCCGCGGCCTGGTTGCCGGCGTAGGTCGCCACCACCGTGGCCCCGGCCGCCAGGAACGCCTCGCTGATCGCGGCGCCAATGCCGCGCGTGCCGCCGGTGACGATGGCCGTCTGGCCGCTGAAGTCGTACTGAGTCATGATGGCTATCGCCTCCACAGCGGCAGACGCTCGCCGCGCTGCCGGCAAAGATGCCTCTCGTATGAACCCTCGCTCGTTGTGCTGCCGACGCCTCCTCGGCTCGTGGACGCCTTCGCGTCTGTGGCCACTCGCCCTTCTATGTGGGCCGTCAAGGTGCTGCGCTGCTTTTCTGTTCTCTTGCCTTCCCTGCTCCTCAGTCTGAAGGCTCCCGTGCCCTGCGTTCAGAGCTTGGGGCCAG
>JAAYZO010000924.1 GCA_012514865.1 Lentisphaerota bacterium
CCTCCAGGGTGCATGGCGTGCAATCCGCGTTTCCGGGGGTCGGGCTGCGCGCGACCCCCGGCTACGATCTGGCACCCCTCCAGGGTGACCGAGTGAGCGCCGCCGCGATCTTCAAACAGCCCTGGGCCGGCGGGCGCGGCGGTTGGCAGGTCGGCTGGGGGTGGCTATGGTGGAGGGCGTGTGGCGTTCAGGCAAGGAGGCCGGCGATGGCAGGCGACGACATGGACCCCGCCTTCGACGCGGCGGACGATGAGCACATCCGGCGCGAGAAGAGCAAGGCCCGCGAACTGCGCCAGTCGGCCTGGTGGAAGAACCAGCTCGGCCGCGGCCAGTGCTACTACTGCCGGGCGCGGGTGCACCCGCGCGAGCTGACCATGGACCACATCGTGCCCGTGGTGCGCGGCGGCCGCAGCACGCGCGGCAATGTGGTGACCTGCTGCAAGGCCTGCAACAGCCAGAAGAAGTACCTGCTGCCGTCGGAGTGGGCCGCCTACCTGGAGCGCCTCAGCCGCGCCTCCGGGTCGGCACCGGCACCGGCACCGGCGCCGCGGCACGGCGGCTCTGGCGAGGCCTGAGCATCGGCGCGTATGCGACGACACCCGGGCGCATGGCCGCCGGGAAGCTCTGGGCAGGTCCACTGCCGCGGCCGTGGACCGGGTCCACCGGCGGCGCGGTGGACCTACGGGCTCGCGGCGTTCTGGCTGTCGGCCAGGATGGGTTTCCGGGCGCCGGGCAGGGCAGGGCAGGACGAGTCAGCATCGTGGGCAGGATGAGGAGAAACGAATGATGGCACGGCACGGCATGCGCGGGGTGGTGGTCTGTCTGGCCTTCTGGGGCTGGGTCGGGCTGGGTCTGAACGCGGCCGAGTTAGCCAATCCCGGCTTCGAGGCCGGCTCTGCCACCGAGGTCAGCGGCTGGTCAGTGCCACCGTACTGGTCGGGCAGCATGGCGCCGACGGCGGTACCCGAGGAACGCCATGCCGGCCGGCGCGGCCTGCGCCTGGCGGCGGCCGAGAAGGCCGGCCAGTGGTGGGGACGCGTGCTCGGTACGCCGCAGGCGACGGCGTCGCTGGGTCAGCCGAACCGCTTCAGCGTCTGGGCCAAGGGCCAGGGGTCGCTGCGTCTGGGCGTCATCCGCTACCGCCAGCCGCCGCCGGGCGAGACGCCCTACGTCTATCTCTGGCAGGAGCCGGTGGTGCCCCTGACGGCGGACTGGCAGCTCGTCAGTTTCGACTTCACGATTGCGGAGCCGGAGTTCACCAAGCTGGCGTTCTGCATCGAGGTTCAGGGCGTTGACGCGGTGGCCTTCCTCGACGACGTCTCGGTGGCGAGCCTGGTGCCGCCGGGCGTCACGCTGGCGGTGCGGCCGTCGCACCCGATGCTGGCGGCGGGCACTCCCTGTGAGCTGCGCGTGCGCCTGAGCGGCACCGCACCGGAAGGCCCGGTGCGGGTCTACGCCTTCCCGCCGGCCGGCGAGACGCAGCGCCAGGAGGCCGCTCTGGACGCGGCGGGCGAGGCGGTGGTGCGTCTGCCGACCGATGCTGCCGCGACCGGCCTCTGGCGGCTTCTGGCGACGCATCCCGGTAGCGGCGCCGTCGGCGAGGTCTGGGCCGACGTCCTGCCGGCCGATGACTACGCCGCCTTCGAGCGCGCCGCCGCCGGCATGCGCCTCCCCGAGGGCCGCCTGCACCTCCTCGTCCTCGGCGACAGCCTGAGCGACTTCAGCCGGGGCAGCAACTACGTCGACAAGCTGGCCGTGTGGCTCGACCGCCTGGGCGGCTCGCGCTGCACGGTGCGCAATGCCGGCGTCGGCGGCGACGACATCACACGGGTGTGGGCGCGGCTGAACGGCGAGCCGAAGACGCACCGGCTGGCGATGTACGACGGCCTCCTCGAGCCCATGCCGACGCATATCCTGATCTTCCTGGGTCACAACGACAGCAAGGTCTCCAGCGGTTCCGAGTACCAGAAGACCGCGGTCGCGCCGGAGGTCTTCGCGTCGACGTACCGCCAGGTCCTGGACAAGCTCAAGGCCGACACCGGCGCCGCGCTGATCGTCCTCTCGTCGTCATCCTCGTCCTACGAGATCACCTCCGCCAACGCCGAGCGCAGCCGCGCCGCCGGGCGGGCCCACAGCCTCTTCGGCAAGCCCGAGCTCATGGAGCAGTTCAACGACCTGACGCAGGCGGCCGCAACCGCGGCCGGGGCCGCCTACCTCGACCTCTATACGCCGATGCGGGCCGTGCCGGACAAGGACCGCCTGGTCACCGCCGACGGCGTGCACCTCAGCGCCGAGGGGCACCGCTACGTGGCCCGCTTCCTGCTCGAGAGGCTCTTCCGGTGACGCCGGCCCGCGCCGCGTCGCCAGTGCCGGATCGACCGTTCTCGCCGGCACGGTTCACGGTCGTCGGTGACTGGCAGGTCCGTGTCGAGGCGGGGCCGATCCGTCTGGCGGACCGGTGGCTGGAGCTGCCCGAGCCGGTGGTTCTGTCGGTACCGCCACTGGAGCGCTACGGGCGCATCCTGGAGGACTTCAGGGCCATCGGCGCCGAGTGGATCATCCTCACGCCGCACTACACCCGCCCGGATTGGATGGGCCTGACCAGCGAGCGCGATTGCGATGATGACCCGCGACCTTACGTGCAGGCCCTTCGCGAGTTCGCCGCCGCACATCCGGTCGGCCTCGCCGATGCCTCGCGGCGCTATGGCCGTCTCTGGCGGCAGGGCATTCCCTACAACACCCTGATGCTCAATGGCATCAACCACCCTGACGCGGTTGGCATGAGGATCTTCGTTGACGCCATTATGGCGCTCTTTCCGTCCGGCTGAAAGACACGTTCCCCAGCGCGGGCTCTGCCCGCCGCTCAGAGGGTCGGGGGTCGGAGGTCGGAGGTCGGCAGGCTAAGAGTCACAGACCGGTCCGGAGTCCGGAGTCCGGAGTCGAAGAGCGGTGTCGGAGGTCGGAGGTCGGACGGTCGGGCCGCGGCGACGCGGCCTTCCGGCTCGGGACACAGATGGGCCCGGCGCGGGCTCTGCCCGCAACCCAAAGGGCCGAGGGTCGGGTGTCGAGGGATCGAGGAAGCCGGCCTCGGGAGTCGGGCGTTCTCTCTACCGGGAGCCGGGCCTCGAGCGTCGGGCGTCCGGGGATGGACGCGGTTGGCGGATTGCGGTACAGAGTTGGAGGAACCACGCTATCATGACTCGGCAGCTTCGCATTCTGATGATCGGGGCCCATCCCGATGACTGCGACATCCTCAGTGGCGGCACCGCCCTGCGCTACGCCCGGGCCGGCCACGCCGTCAAGTTCCTGGCCCTGTGCAACGGCTGCGGCGGTCACCAGAGCATGGCTCCGGAGGACCTGGCGCGGCGGCGTCATCTGGAGACTCAGGCGGTGGCTCGCCTGGCCGGCATCGAGTACGAGGTCTGGGATGTCCCCGACTGCGAGCTGATGGCCACCCTCGAGAACCGCCGGCGCCTGGTCCGCGACATTCGCGCCTTCTGTCCCGACGTGGTCTTCACCAGTCGTCCGAACGACTACCACGCCGACCACCGCAACGCCGCCATTCTCATGCAGGACGCCGGCTACCTGCTGATCGTGCCGAATTTCTGCCCCGAGGCGCCGGCGCTGCGCCGCATGCCGGTGGTGCTGTTCTTCTACGACCGTTTCCAGAACCCGCCCTTCCGGCCCGACCTGATGGTGCCGATTGACGACCTCATCGAGGACAAGTACGCCCTGCTGCACTGCCACACCTCGCAGATGTACGAGTGGCTGCCCTTCACCCGCGGCAGCCTCGACCAGGTCCCGTCCGGCGACGCGGCGCGCCGCGAGTGGCTGCACGGTCCGCGCCTGCCCCGCGACGGGACGGTGCCCGACGCCAGTCTGCTCGGCCAGGCCACCGCCTCGCCGGTGTCGGAGATCCGCGAGGCCGCCCCGGCAATCAAATACCGGGACTTCCTCATCGAACGCTTCGGCGAGGCCGGTCGGCATGTCCTCTTCGCGGAGGCCTTCGCGGTCAGCGAGTACGGCACCCCGCTGACGCCTGACCTGGCCCGCGAGCTGTTCCCCTTCCTCGAGTGAGGGCCGCTCGGCCCGCGCGACCCTGTTCATGGGCGCCGGCGGAACGGCTCGTAGGAACGATCGCGTCGTGGCGTGCGGCGTTCTGTCGCAGACTTTCAGCCTGCCATGCGGAATGGTCCATTTCCCAGGGCGTTGCCCTGAGCTGATGGATGATGCCCTTTAGCCTGATCAATTCACGAAGGGGCCTGACGGCCTCCTTCGCTCCATTGATCAGGCTTTGACGGCAGGGCCAGAAGGCTCCTGCCGTCGGCGCGGTGCCGAAATCCCGTCACTGGAATAGGTTACG
>JAAYZO010000925.1 GCA_012514865.1 Lentisphaerota bacterium
TTGCCGCGGCCTAAAGGCACGCGGCACGCTTCCGGCTGAAGCCGGCACTCTGACGGCGATGGCGCTGCGAGCGATGTTTCGCTCTGCCATATCCGGCGCCCCACGCCGGTGGCTCCGCTGAAGGGGTGCCAGAACCGCATGTTCAGACCGCCCCCGCCGCCCAGCGGGTCTGACGGAGGGCCTCATACAGCACGATCGAAACGGCATTGGCGAGGTTGTGGCTGCGGGCATGGCGACCCGGCATCGGAATGGTCAGCAGCGCCTCCCGGTAGCGCTCGTAGAAGCCCGGCGGCAGGCCGCTGGTCTCGTTGCCGAAGACCAGCCAGTCGCCCTCGTCGAAGCGCACCTCGTACAGACTGCGGGCGCCCTTGGTGCTGCAGAACCGCAACGGGCCCGGCCGGGCGCGCTCGAGGAAGGCCTCCCAGGTCGGGTGGACCGTGACGTCGAGGTACCGCCAGTAGTCCAGGCCGGCACGGCGGAGGTGCGCCTCGTCCAGCGAGAAGCCCAGCGGCTCGATCAGGTGCAGGGGCGTCTCGGTGCAGACGCAGAGCCGCCCGATGGTGCCCGTATTCTGCGGGATCTCGGGGGCGACAAGGACAACATGCGGCATACCGCGTACCTCACACCCCGATCCGCAACGCCCGGCCGGGCTCGGGGACAGCCGCGGCCAGGCCGGGCGACGTCACCCGCCGGCCCGGTACCATAGCACCGGCCGACCCCCTCGCGGCGCCGTGGCGCCCATCGACGGAGACTGCCTTCCCTTGCCCCAAGGGGGCTACGTCACCATAGCCCAGGGTTGCGGTACCTCCGCTACCCTAGGATGGCCCGTGGCCATGGGGCGCAACCCCAACGGGGGTTGCGTCGGTCGGATCGCCAGAGGCCCGCCGTCGGCCTCATGGCGCGCCCTCCCCTTGGGGTTGCCGAGGCCGGGATGGCGCCCCACCCGCCGTGCGGTTGCGCCCAAGGCCGCGCGTGGTATGGTCACCCATCGAGGCCGGGGATCCGCGCCGATATTCTGGCGCTGGAACACGAAACCGAGGGGCTGCTGGGCGAGATCATCGGGGGGGCACGGTGAGCGCCATATGCAACGCAGGGAGTGGCGTGGCTCAGGTCCTGCGCCATGGTAATCACAACGTTTAGCATGGACACGGGGGCCGTCCATAGTAACGGCAGTGTTTAGTATGGATCGGTTTGTGTGTCATGGGAAACGGTGGGCGACACATGAGTGACGAGGCTCGAGTTCCGGCGTTTCGTAGCGGTCGCTATGTCAGGCAGAGCGCCGGGTACCGCGCCTTCATTCCCGCATCCCTACCGCCCCAGCCGGCCGTGAACATCATCGGCACTCTCCAGGCGTTGCTGTCCGAGGCGGACCGTGCGCTCGGTCGTCTGGACGGGTCTATACAGACCTTGCCCAACCCCGACCTTTTCGTGTTCATGTACGTGCGCAAGGAGGCGGTGCTCTCCAGTCAGATTGAGGGCACCCAGAGTTCGCTGCAGGATCTCCTGGCGGCCGAGGCCAGGGTGCTGGCGCCGGACCGGCCGCACGACGTGGCCGAAGTCGTGAACTATGTCGCCGCTCTGAACGACGGCTTGGGACGACTGCCCGAGCTTCCCGTATCGGTTCGGCTGATCCGGGAGATTCACGAGCGCCTCCTTCAGGGCGTGCGCGGGAGCCATCTAACGCCGGGCGAACTGCGCCGTAGCCAGAACTGGATCGGCCCGGCGGGATGCACCCTCTCTGACGCGACCTACGTCCCGCCGCCGCCGGAGGTCGTACCCGAGGCCCTCTCAGAGTTGGAGCGCTTCCTCCATGACCAGGACGATATCCCGCTGCTGATCAAGATTGGGCTGGCCCACGCGCAGTTCGAGACTATTCATCCCTTCCTGGATGGCAACGGCCGCATCGGGCGCCTGCTGATCGCTTTCCTGCTCTGCGAGCGCCGATTGCTGTTGAAGCCTGTTCTCTACCTGTCGCACTACTTCAAGCGACATCGGCAGGCCTACTACGAGCATCTACAGGCGGTGCGCGACGCTGGGGACTGGGAAGGCTGGCTGGCCTTCTTCCTGCGTGGCGTGGCTGAGGTCAGCGCCCAGGCGACCGAGACGGCACGACGCATCCTGCTCCTGCGCGAGGACCACCGCACGCGGATCACCGAGCACCTGGGGCGAGCTGCCGGCAACGGGCACAAGGTCCTGGAGAGCCTCTACGACCGGCCCATCGTGGCGGTGGCCGACGTGCAGGCCCTGCTCGGCACCACGTACGCAGGAGCGAACCAGATCGTGTCGCGGCTGGCCAGCCTCGGCGTGCTCACCGAAGTCACCGGCCAGAAGCGCCACCGGCGGTTCCGCTACGATGCGTACATCCGCCTGTTCGACGAGACCACGGCGCCGTCCCCGGAGGCCGGCCCATGACTGCCGGCCTCAAGCCCTATCCGCGGATGAAGGACTCCGGCGTCCCCTGGCTCGGCGAGGTGCCGGAGCATTGGATATATGTGTCCCATGCCCCAAGGACCCAGGGTAGCGGGAGTCCCGCTACCCTAGGCTGGGGGACACAACCCCCTTGGGGTTGCGGAAACGGTGGCACGTTAACCCAGGGTAGCGGGAGTACCGCTACCCTGGGTAGGCCGATTGTCAGGCATCTCAACCCCGAGGGGGTTGCGGCTTCTAGCCCAGGGTCGCGGTAATCCGCCACCCTGGATGGGCCGATGGCCGGGCGGCCCGGCCCCGCCGGGGTTGTGTCGGTGGCGGCACCGGCGCCACCTGGGGGGCCTTCCCGGGCGGTGGTGCGGCGGCCGGCGTTTTTCTTCCTCGCGCTGGGAACCCTGGGGCTGCCGGCGTTTCCAACGCCAGCACAGACGCAGCCAGCCGGGGCTCCACCGATGGAGTCGGCTGGGAGACAAGGACCGAGGCGAGATCAGGAGATAGAGATCATGAAGACATTCTGGATGGCCGTGGCGGTGATGGGCCTGCTGACCTGGTCGTCGAACTGGGCCGGTGCCGCTGAGGAAGCCGCCTGCAAGGCCAAGGGCGAGAAGGCCGCGACGGCCGCCTGCGCGACCGCCTGCCCGAAGGCCAAAGACGCCGCCTGTGCCGAGGCCTGCAAGAAGGCCTGTGCCGAAGCCTGCGCCAAGGGCGATGCCAAGGCCTGCGCCGAGGCCTGCAAGAAGGCCTGCCCGAAGACCGCTGAGAAGGCCGCCACCGAGACCAAGGCCGCCTGCGGCGATGCCAAGGGAACCTGCGGCGCTGCCAAGCCGGCCGCCACCAAGTAACGACGTCACCCCGCGGCCGTTCGGCGGTCTGACCGCCGCATGGCCATCGACCCAAAGAACAGCCCCGCTGCGGTGTTGCCGCGGCGGGGCTTTCTCTTTCTCAGGAACGCGCAGTCCCCACCTCCCATGGATAGTCCACCAAACCGGCTTGCCGGGGTGGGGAATATCCCTCAGAGCTTCTTCACCTCGTAGGGGTGGTCCTGCTTGAGCACCACCTCGATGGTGAAGCGGACCTCCTCGCGGGTCTGGCCGGAGGGCGACCCGATCTTCTCGAGGCGGTCGAGGACGGCCGCGCCGGCGACGACCTTGCCAAAGACGGCGTGCTTGCCATCGAGGTGTGGCGCCGGGGCGAAGCAGAGGAAGAACTGGCTGCCGTTGGTATTGGCGCCGGCATTGGCCATGGAGAGGACGCCGCGGCCATTGTGCTTGAGGCTGGTATCGATCTCGTCGGCGAAGGTGTACCCCGGCCCGCCGGTGCCCGGAACGCCATCGGCGCCCTTCTTCGAGTTCGGGCAGCCGCCCTGCGCCATGAAGCCGGGGATGACGCGGTGGAAGCTCATGCCCTTGTAGAAGCCGCTCTCGGCCAGGGTGATGAGGTTGGCAACCGTGTTGGGGACCTTGTCCTCGTAGAGCTCGACGAGCATGTCGCCCTTGCCGGTGCTGATGCGGACGACCGGGTTGTCGGCACGGGAGAGCAGTGCCCGGATGGCCTCGGGATCGCTGGGGAGGGCCTCTTCCGCGACCGGCGGCGCCGTCGCCGCGGCCGCCGTGGCGGCCACCGCCGGCGCGGTCGCGGCGGGTGCCGCCGCCGGGCGGCGGCGCTGTCCGGCCGAGAAGCAGATCGCCCCGACGAAGGCGAAGATCAGGACGGCCAACCCGAGCGTCAGAAGAAGGGTACGCCGGTGGCGACGGGCTTCCTCGCGCGCCACCACGGCGGGGTCGATGGTGTGAGTCCAACGTGACACGGCACTCTCCCGTTCGGTCGTCATAGGCCACCGTCCTCTGTCTGCACCACCCCGCACACCGCGGCGACCGGCCGCAGCGGGCAGCGGCCAGCCCCATAGCACCCAACATAACGGCCGCCGGCGCCCGCGGCAATGGCAACGCGGAACGCTCAACGTCCAACGCCCAACGCCGGAGGCTGGGCGGGGGGAGAACCACGGATGGACACGGGTGGACACGGATGGGGAAGGGAGGCAACGCCCAACACTGAACGCTCAACGTCCAACGCCCAA
>JAAYZO010000926.1 GCA_012514865.1 Lentisphaerota bacterium
GGGGCGGCTTCGGCGAGGCTCTCGTGGTAGGCCGCCAGGGCGGCCGGGAAGGGGCGCAGGGCGCGGTCGAGGATGCCCAGCGAGGCGGCGATGGCCATGCCGTAGTTGGTGACCGGCACGCCCTGACTCCGGCAGCGCAGGAGGCGCGAGAGGACCTCGCGGCGGTTGCTGACACAACTGCCGCAGTGGACCACCAGGCGGAATGGCGTCAGGTCATCGGGGAGGTCGTGCCCCTGGACCTGGCAGCACTCGGGAGCGCCGCCGACGTGCTGTTGCAGCCAGCGCGGTATCTTCACCCGGCCGATGTCGTCCTCGACCGGGTGATGCGAGCAGGCCTCGGCGACCAGGACGCGGTCACCGGGTCGCAGGCCGGCGATGGCGGCGGCGCCGCGGGCGAACTCCGTCAGGTCGCCCTTGAAGCGCGCGAAGAGGATCGAGAACGAGGTCATGGGCACCGCCGGCGGGGTGTCGGCGGAGACCCGTTCGAAGGCCTGCGAATCGGTCACCACCAGGGCGGGCGGCGTGCGCAGCCTGGCCAGGGCCTCGGGCAGGCCGGCGTCGGTGACGACCAGGCAGGCGGCCTGGTGGTCGAGGAGGTCGCGTATGGACTGGACCTGCGGCAGGATCAGGCGGCCCTTGGGGGCCTCCTTGTCGATCGGCACCACCAGGACCGCCAGCTCGCCCGGCGGCACCAGGTCGGCGAGCAGGCTGGGCGGTGTCAGGAAGTCGCCGGGGACGACCTTGAGCAGGGCCTCGCGCAGCTCGAGGATGCCCTCGCCGCGGCTTGCCGACATGGCCACGCAGGGGACCTGCCTTTCGGTGAGAGTCTGCAGGAGGGCCGCGGCGGGCCGCCCGAGGTCGGCCTTGTTGAAGACCGCGATGGTGGGTATGCCGCGGCCGTGGAGTTCGGCGAGGAGGCCCTCCTCGAAGTCGCCCCAGTGGCCGGCGGCGGCGACGATGAGGGCCACCTCGGTGCGGTCCAGGACGCGGCGGGTGCTCGCGACGCGCTGGGTGCCGAGGGCGCCGACGTCGTCGATGCCGGCGGTGTCGATGAACAGCACCGGCCCCAGCGGCAGGAGTTCCATCGGCTTCTCGACCGGGTCGGTGGTCGTGCCGGCGATCTCCGAGACGATCGAGACCTGCTGGCGCGTCATGGCGTTGAGCAACGACGACTTGCCGACATTGCGGCGCCCGAGGATGGCGATGTGGAGCCGGAAGCCCTTCGGTGTGGTCTGCATGGTGCTCACGGGCGTCGTCCTTACACGTAGAGGTCGCGCTGGTCGCTGCTGCGGATGGCCTCGAGGCGTGCCGCCACCTCGGCGCGGGCGGCCGGGTCGGGGATCTTGGCCATCTCCGCCTCGATCAGGCGCGCTCCGGCGGCGCGCGTCTCCGGCGAGGCGTAGTCGGTGAGGTACTCGGTGAGGGTCGTGAGGGCGTTGGGGGTGCAGAAGCGCTTGATGAAGCCGGGTATGGCGAACTCCATGAAGTGCTCGCCGGTGCGCCCGAGGCGGTAGCAGGCGGTGCAGAAGCTCGGCATGTAGCCATCCTCCATAAGCTGTCGCATGACCGTATCGAGGGGCCGTATATCGCCGAGTTCGAACTGCTCGCGTTCCATGCACTGGGCATCGCCGGCCTCGGTATAGCCGCCGATCTCGATGCGGCTGCCGGCGTCGATCTGCGAGACCCCGAAGGCCATCACCTCGCGGCGCAGGGCGGGCTGCTCGCGTGCCGTCAGGATCAGGCCGGTGTAGGGTACCGCCAGGCGCAGGATGGCGATCAGGCGCTTGAACTCGTCATCGCTGACGAAGCGGGTGCCCTCGAAGGCCGCCCCGGAGGCCGGCCGCAGCCGCGGGAAGCTGATCGTGTGCGGGCCGACGCCGTAGCGCTCCTGCAGGAACCGCGCGTGGGTGACCAGGCCGAGGGTGTCGAAACGCCAGTCGGTCAGGCCGACCAGGGCGCCGATGCCGACGTCGTCGCAGCCGGCCTCCATGGCACGGCTGAGGCCGTCGAGGCGGTAGAGGAAGTTGCCCTTGCGGGTATTGGCCGGGTGCATGCGCCCGTAGGTCTCGTGGTGGTAGGTCTCCTGGAAGATCTGGTAGGTGCCGATGCCCACGGCCTTGAGGGCGCGGTAGCCGGCGTCGTCGAGCGGTGCGGCGTTGATGTTCACGCGGCGGATCTCGCCGTGGCCCTGGCGGGTGTCGTAGACCGTGCGCACGCAGTCGGCCATGAAGGCGGCGTCGTACTGCGGGTGCTCGCCGAAGACCAGGATGAGGCGCTTGTGGCCCTTCTCCTCCAGGGCGAGGACCTGCTCGACGAGCTCCCGCGGGGTCAGGGTGCGCCGCACCGCCTCGTGGTTGTCTCGGCTGAAGCCGCAGTACCGGCAGGCGTTGATGCACTGATTACCGATATAGAGGGGTGCGAACAGCACGATGCGGTTGCCGTAGACGCGCCGCTTCAGCTCGCGCGCCGCCGCGAAGATCTCCGCGGTCAGCTCCGGCGACTCGGCGCGCAGCAGCACGGCGGTCTCCGCCACCGAGAGGGCCTGCTTCTCGAGGCTCTTGGCGATGACCTCGCGCACCTGCGAGGCGGCCGGCGCCGGCGCCTGCAGGAGGCCCTCGATATGCGCATCATCAATGAAGTCGACGGCGGTCTTGCTCAGGGTCATGGCAGGCAGCGGGCTCATGATGCGGTCCTTTCGTTGACAGGATGCGTCTGGCGACGGTGGTAGGCGGGCGCGTCGCCACGGCCCGTACCCACACTCCGATGGATCGACTGCAGACGACGCATCATGCAGCCGTGGCAGATCTCGGCATTCTCGGTGATGCAGACCTTCGACGGGTAGATCTCGTAGGCGGCACGGTAGCGGGTCGGCGTCAGATTCGGCATGAGGATGTTGGCGCCGCGGGAGAGCCCAAGCTCGCGGCCGCTGGCCTTGTTCAGCGTCGCCAGCGCGGTCGTGCTCGGGAGATTCGCACCCGGACACATCAGCCGCGCCAGGGCCACCATCTTGTAGGTCATCAGCTCCGAGGCCGGGACCTGCTCCGCGCCGACCGCGGCGCCGCTCAGGGCCGCCTGGCCGAGGGGGGTGTCGGGATGCGGGATGTACGGCCCGATGCCGATCATGTCCAGGCCGAGTCGGCCGAACCAGAGGAGGTCCTCGGCCAGGTCGTCGTAGGTCTGCCCCGGCAGGCCGACCATGACGCCGCTGCCGACCTCGTAGCCCAGCTCGCGGAGCTGCCGCAGGATGGCCAGGCGGTCGGAGAACTGCCCGGGCAGCCCCGGGTGGATGCGGTCGTAGAGCTGCCGGTTCGAGGTCTCAAAGCGCAGGAGGTAGCGATCCGCTCCGGCCGCACGCCAGGTGGCAAGATCGGCACGGTCGCGCTCGCCGACACTCAGGGTCACCGCCAGATCCGTCTCGGCCTTGATAGCGCGGATCACCGCCGCCAGCCAGGCCGTCGTGCAGGACGGATTCTCGCCCGACTGCAGGACGACGGTACCGAAGCCCAGGCGAACGGCCTCGCGGGCGCAGTCCATGATCTCGTCGGCGGTCATGGTGTAGCGTGTCACGCCGCGGTTGCCGGCGCGCAGCCCGCAGTAGGCGCACTGCCGCACGCAGACATTCGAGAACTCGACCAGGCCGCGCAGTTGCACCGCGTCGCCGACCTCGGCTCGACGCGTCGCGTCGGCGCGCTGCCAGAGTTCCTCCAGACGGGCCGCGTCCGTCTCCCGAAGCCATCGCAGTAGTGTCGCTCTGTCCATGAGACTCCTAGGCCTTGCGCCGCGCGCCGCGGCAGATCGCCGTCACTTCGTCAACAACAGGGACTTCGTCCGCACCCCGGGGATCATCCCCAGCTTGCCCGACAGCGCCCCAAGCTGGTCGGTCGTACCCTCGACAATGATGGCAATGATGCTGACGCCCTTCTCACGACAGGGCAGGCCGATGCGACCCATGATCGCCTGGCCGAACTCGCTGAGAAGCTCGTTCACCCTCGGCACCGCCGTCTGACGCTCTTCTACCAGGATCGCAATCACGCCGATTCGGGTTTCCATGTCCTCGTCCTTCGCCCGCTGCGGACACCGCCACACCCGCCGACCCAACAAAAAAGCCCGGCATTCCTGGGGAGGAATACCGGGCTGTGAGACGACCTCAACGAAGAAGCCGACTACGAGCCCTGCATGACATCCACCCTTCGGGGTCAGGACGAACCCTCACCGCAGGCAATGCGTGCAGAGACGATGCTCTGAAAAGCGGTCTGAGTTTTTCGGACATGGGTACCATATCCTTCTGGCGCGGGTCTGGCAAGCCCGCCTGGGACCCTGGGGACACTGGGGACACTGGGCGAGGGAACGCCGAACGCCCAACGCCCAACGCGTAACGCCCAACGCGCAACGCCCAACGCGCAACGCCCAACGCGCAACGCCCAA
>JAAYZO010000927.1 GCA_012514865.1 Lentisphaerota bacterium
GTCAGCCGGGCGGACCGCCTGAGCCTGGAGGAGTCCGGCGCCAACACGCTCTTCCTCGCGCTCGGGTTCCTGCGCTGGTACGAGTCAGACAAGAGCGATGTGCCCAACCTGGCTCCGATCATCCTCATCCCCATGGCGATCGAGCGCCGCTCGGTCCGCGAGGGCTTCCGGGTCCGGATGCTCGAAGACGAGTCGCGAATCAACGTCACGATGCTGGAGAAGCTGAAGGTGGACTTCGGCCTCGACATCGATGGCCTCGATCCGCTGCCTGCCGACGAGTCCGGCCTCGACGTACCGGCTATCATGCGACGCTTCCGGGAGGCCGTCAAGAGCATCGACCGGTGGGAGGTTGTTGAGACCTGCACTCTGGCCATCCTGACTTTCACCAAGTTCCTGATGTGGCTTGACCTGGACCGTCACACCAGCAAGCTCAAGGAGAGCCCGATCGTACGGCACCTCCTGGAGACCCCCGGCGAGGTGTTCCCATCCTCTGGCGCGATGGTGACCGCCGACGACCTGGACACGCACCTCAAGCCCGCGGACACCTACTGCCCGCTGGATGCCGATTCGTCGCAACTGGCGGCGGTCCTGGCGGCCGAACAGGGCGGCAGTTTCGTGTTGCAGGGCCCGCCTGGCACGGGCAAGTCACAGACCATCGCCAACCTCATTGCGCATTGCATGACCAGAGGCCGGCGGGTGCTGTTCGTCTCGGAGAAGATGGCTGCGTTGGAGGTGGTGAAGCGCAGACTTGAGGCCGTGGGGCTGGGGCCGTTCTGCCTGGAACTGCACTCGCGCAAAGCCAACAAGAGCGACTTCCGCAGACAGCTCGACGAGGCCCTGCAGATCGAGCGCTCTGTGGAGCCGGACGAGTGGGCTCGAGGTGCGGCTCATCTCGAGGAACTGCGCGCTGAGCTCAACGCGTATGTGCGAGCCCTTCACCAGCCGCGTCCTTTTGGCCAAAGCGCCTACTGGGCCATCAACCGGGTGATCGACGACACTGCCCTGCCAGACGTGGAGGCCGATTTCGGCGCCATGGCCGAGATGACACCCGGACGCGCCGACCGTACCTTCGACGTGGCACGGCAGCTGCAGACGGCAGCGGAAACCGCCGGCCTGAGTGCGGCCCATCCGCTGCGTGACGTCGGCGTGTCGGTGTGGACCGTCGGCCTCGAGGGACGGATCGGCCAGGCCTTGGAGCGACTTGCGAAAGCCGCCGAGGCCCTGGCCGCGCAGGCCGGAGCCGCACTTCAGCCGTTGCGCCTGGGTTCGACCCGATGGAGCTGGCCCATGCTGGACTTCGCGGAACGTCTGACCGGCTCCATGCTGGACAGCCCGCCGGTCGCACTGGCCTTGGTCCGCGCCTCGGACTGGCCCAGCACGAGTACTCGCCTCCTGGAGTTGATCCGCATGGGCCGGACCCGGGACGAGCTTCGCGCCGTGCTCATGGCAGTCTACACCGAGGGAGTCCTTGGTCTGCCCCTGGAGCAGCTTCAGTGCCGGCTGACGGGACCCTGGGGCAGGAACGCCGTCCTGCGCTGGCTGATGACGGCCCTCGTCCGGCGCCAGATGAGACGAGTCCAGAAGGCGCCAGGCCGGCTGGCCGGCGACGCCATGAGGGAACACCTCGGTGCCGCCATCGCGCTGAAGGAGCTCGAACTCAAGATCGCCCGCGAGGAGGAACTGGTGACCCTCTTCGGCACACACTGGCGCGGCGGCAATCCCGATTGGGGCCTGCTGAACCGGCAGGTGGAATGGGTAGGGCAGTTCCGAGAGCTCGCGGGGCAGCTCGACTACGCAGATGCGACCCAGGCGGTCGAGGTATGGAACCTGTGGAGCAGTCTGGTCGCCGAGGAGCGCGACCTCGTTGGTCCGGGCGGTCATCTGGGGAAAGCGTTCGCGGACTTCAGGCACGCGTTACGCGACTGCCGCGAGGCGTGGACCGAGGTCCAGACGTTGCTCCAGGTGCGGAACACGTCTTCCGCCACGGACGAATCGGCTCCTGACTGCGTGTCGGAACTCAGGGGATCAGTGGAACGGTGGGATTCCGGTCTGAATGATCTGCGGAGCTGGTGCGCCTATCAGACCGCCCGCGCTCTGGCCGTGGAGGCCGGTCTGGCGCCCGTGGTGAAAGCCGCGGAGGACGGGACCGTGCCGACGACCCAAACCGCCAGGCTGTGCGAGAAGGCGTTCGCCCGATGGTGTCTCAAGGAGATCCTGTCGGCCGATCCGGCACTGGGTCGGTTCTTCGGGTCGGAGCATATGCGCAAGATCCGGACCTTCCGGGAGCTTGATGAACGGGTCCGGGAACTCGTTCGGAGCACGGTGTTTGCTCAGCTCAGCCTCCGTCTGCCGCGACAGGGCGCCGAGGTCGAGCGCTTCCGGAGTTCAGAGATGGGTAGCGTCAGACGCTTCGTGAAGGGCGGCCGGTTCACGATCCGGCAGGTCTTCGCCGAGTGCCCGGAAGCCCTGGCGCGGCTGAAGCCATGCGTCCTGATGAGCCCGTTGTCCGTAGCGCAGTTCCTGGGTGCGGATTTCCCCAAGTTCGACATCGTGGTCTTTGACGAGGCCTCGCAGATGCCGCCATGGGAGGCGATCGGCGCCATCGCACGGGGCAACCAGGTCATCGTGGTCGGAGACTCGAAGCAGTTGCCGCCCACGAGCTTCTTCGAAAAGGAGGTTGATGACGATGCCCCGTTGACGGAGGATGACGTCCAGGACCTCGAGAGCATCCTCGACGAGTGCGTGGCCTGTCAACTCCCCACGTACTCGCTGAAGTGGCATTACCGCAGTCGGCACGAGACGCTGATTGCTTTCAGTAACCACCACTACTACTTCAATGAGCTCCTCACCTTCCCGTCAGCCATGGACGACAACCGGCACCTGGGCGTATCCCTGCGCTCTGTGCGCGGGGGCACCTACGACTCAAGCCGGAGCCGCACCAACCTGGAGGAAGCGCGGGCGATGGTGGAGGAGATCGTGAACCGCCTGACGGACCCGGCACAACGGAGCCGGTCCCTCGGCGTGGTGACCTTCAGCATCGCCCAGCAGGGCCTCGTCGAGGATCTCCTGGAGGAGGCGCGCGCCAGCCACCCAGAGATCGAGCCGTACTTCACGGACAAAGTGGTTGAGCCTGTGTTCGTCAAGAACCTCGAGACCGTCCAAGGCGACGAGCGGGATGTGATCCTCTTCTCCATCTGCTACGGGCCCAACCGGGACGGCAAGGTGAGCATGAACTTCGGCCCGCTCAACCGCAAGGGAGGGGAGCGCCGCCTCAACGTGGCCATCACCCGGGCACGCCAGCAACTGGTCGTGTTCTCGTCGCTGCGTCCCGAGAGCATCGACCTGTCGCGCACCAGCGCCGTCGGAGTGCAGCACTTGAAATCGTTTCTGGCGTTTGCCACTCGGGGAGTGTCAGCCCTTGCCTCCTCCCCGGGCAGTGGCAAAGAGGGGGCGTTCGAGTCGCCGTTCGAGGCCGCCGTGCACCGGGCGCTCTCGGATCGCGGTTGGAGGGTCCGCTCTCAGGTCGGCTGTTCCGGGTACCGTGTGGATCTGGGGGTCCAGCATCCGGACTTCGCGGGCGTCTACCTCATGGGGATCGAGTGTGACGGGGCGACCTACCATTCAGCCAGGACCGCCCGCGACCGCGACCGCCTGCGCCACGCGGTCCTCACGAGCCTGGGATGGCGGCTGACGCGGGTCTGGTCCACCGACTGGTGGCTGAATCCGGCCAGGGAGACAGCGCGCCTGCACGGAGAACTGGAACGCGCCAGGCAGGAGTTCCGCCTGCCGGACGGCCAGACGGACCTGCCAGGCGGAAACGCACGTCGGCCGGCCACGCCAGCTGACGACGTGGAGCCCGCCATGGCTCCGGTCGCCTCTCTGTCGGACGTTGAGAAGGAGCAGGTCGTCGATGCGAACGGCGACGGCATCCCCGACCTCCCCGGACAGCTGCTCTACTGCAGCGCCACCACCGCGCCGGACCGAGGGACTCCGGATGGTTTCCACGAGCGGCGCAGCGACCGTACCATCACCTTCGCGATTAGGCAGGTTCTGGACGCGGAAGCACCGGTCCATATCGACCTGCTGGTCAAGCGCGTGGCTGCGGGTTGGGGGATCACCCGCCTATCGCCTCGGGTCCAGGAGCGAGTCATGGCCCTGATCCCGGCCGGCACGGTCCGGACCGGCGATGCCCGGAACCGGGTTTTTCTGTGGCGTCCCGACCAGGACCCCAACCGCCACGCGGGGTTCCGCGTACCGAACCCGCGGGAGACCTTCGTTCGCGAGGCCGAGCATATCCCGCCTCAGGAGGTCGCGAACGTCATGCACGAGCTGCTCAAGGACCATCTGAGCATCCACAAGGACGATCTCCTTCGCGCAACTGCGGCCGTGTTCGGCATCCGACGCGTGGGTTCTCGGGTTAGGCAGTCAATGGAGGACGGACTGGAGCATTACCAGCGGACGCAGAGCCAGCGCGAGAGCTGACCGGCCTCCGTCGCGCTCGCACCGCGTCTTCGCCTTCCACCAGCCTGAGACGCTCTCCCGATGGCTGGCAGAGCCTGACACCCTGCGCCGGGCCGACCTGGACGACTTTGTCACCGCCTACAACCCCGAGAACCGCCACGACCGCACACCGACCGAGCGCTTCCGCTGCTTCACCTACGAGGAGCTGATGCAGCGCGACAAGGTCAGCCTGGGCATCTTCTGGCTGAAGGACGACAGTCTGGAGGACACCGACAGCCTGCCGCCGCCCAAAGAGATCGCTGCCGATATCGTGGAGAACCTGGAGGCGGCGCTGGAGCAGTTCCAGGGGGTTGAGGAGGAGTGAGCGCGGCCTGCTGAGAGTGTA
>JAAYZO010000928.1 GCA_012514865.1 Lentisphaerota bacterium
CTGGAGTGCAAAGGCTGCGGCCGCTGCCTCGACGCCTGTCCGAAGCAGGTGCTGAGTCTGGGCCACGAGCTGAACGCGCGGGGGTACCGCTACGTGATCTACAGCGGCAGCGGCTGCATCGGCTGTGCCAACTGCTTCTACGCCTGCCCGGAACCGCACACCTTCGTAATTCACAAACCCACACGCTGAAGGCCCTACCGTGGCGGGAGCAGAGATGCCGATATGGTGACGAAGCTGGTCAAAGGAAACACGGCGGTGGTGGTCGGCGCGCTGTATGCCGGCTGCGACTGTTTCTTCGGTTACCCGATCACGCCGGCCAGTGAGATTCTGCACGAGGCCTCGCACTACTTCCCGCGCCTGGGCCGCAAGTTCGTCCAGGCCGAGAGCGAGGAGGCCTCGATCAACATGGTCTACGGCGCCGCCGCAGCGGGCCACCGCGCCATGACCGCCTCGAGCGGCCCCGGCGTCAGCCTCATGCAGGAGGGCGTCTCCTACCTGGCCGGGGCCGAGCTGCCGGCGGTGGTGGTGGACATCTGCCGCGCCGGCCCGGGCCTGGGTAACATCGGTCCCGAACAGGGCGACTACAACCAGGTGGTCAAGGGCGGCGGCCATGGCAACTACCGGACCCTGGTTCTGGTGCCGGATGGCGTCCAGGAGATGTGCGATATGACCATGGCGGCCTTCGACCTGGCGATGGCGTGGCGGACGCCGGTCTATGTCATGGCCGACGGCGTCCTCGGCCAGATGATCGAGCCGCTGCGTTTCCCGACCGCCAGCCAGGCCCTCACGATCGACACGACGCGGGCGGTCGCCGGCACGGCCGAGACCATGGGCAACCTGGCCAGCAGCATTTTCCTGGATTTCAACGAGCAGGAGGCCTTCAACGAGCGCCTGCAGGCCAAGTACGCCCGCATGGAGGCCGAGCTGCAGGACGCCGAGATGGTCCGCACCGACGACGCCGAGATCGTGCTGGTCAGCTACGGCATCAGCAGCCGCATCGCGCGCTCGGCGGTCAGCCAGGCACGTCGCGAGGGCCTGCGTGTCGGGATGGTCCGGCCGCGGAAGGTCTACCCGTTTCCGAAGGACGTCCTGCGCCGTCTGGCCGAGGGCTCGGCGAAGGTCTTCCTCTCGGTGGAGATGAGCAACGGCCAGATGGCGGATGACATCCGCCTGGCCATCGACTGCCGCCGGCCGGTCACGCTGGTGCATCGCTGCGGCGGCAATCTGCTGACTCTGGACCAGGTGATGGACGCGATCCGGCAGGCGGCAGGCTGAGGACGGGCATGATGAGCGAAACGACGATCGCCAGCAAAGGCATCTACAGCGAGTTCGTGCGCAAGGGCGGCTCCGCGCCGACCGCAACGCACTACTGCCCGGGCTGCGGCCACGGCGTGCTGCATAAGCTGATCGCCGAGGCCATGGTCGAGCTGGGCCTCCAGGAACGCACCGTCGTCATCAGCCCGGTGGGCTGCGCGGTGTTCGCCTACTACTACTTCGACTGCGGTAATGTCCAGGTCGCGCACGGCCGCGCCCCGGCGGTCGGCACCGGCCTGAGCCGGGCCCGCGACGAGGCGGTGGTCATCGCCTACCAGGGCGACGGCGACCTCGCCTCGATCGGCCTGAACGAGACCCTCCAGGCCGCCAACCGCGGCGAGCACATGGCGGTGTTCTTCGTCAATAACACGGTCTACGGCATGACCGGCGGCCAGATGGCGCCGACCACCCTGATCGGCGAGCGGACCGTGACCTCGGCGGACGGCCGCGACCCGCGCACCGCCGGCTACCCGCTGCACCTCTGCGAGCTCATCGACAGCCTGCGCGCGCCGGTGTATATCGCCCGCGTCGCGGTCTCGGATATCGCCAACATCCGCAAGGCCCGCCGGGCGGTGCGGCAGGCCCTGGAGATCCAGCGCGACCATAAGGGCTACGCCTTCGTCGAGGTCCTGGCCGGCTGCCCGACCAACCTGCGCCTCGATGCCGCCGCCACCAACCGCTTCATCAATGACGAGATGACCCGCGAATTCCCCCTCAAGGTCTTCCGCGACCGCACGGCCGAGACCGAGGCCATGGCGCGCGACCGCAGCGACTTCACCAAGGCAAGCCTGGACGCGGCCTTCGAGCTGGACAAGGTGCCGACCCTGGCGACGCCGCCGGCGGCGCCGGAGCACGAGGTCCAGGTCAAGATTGCCGGCTTCGGCGGCCAGGGCGTCCTCAGCCTGGGCATCATGCTGACGCAGGCCGGCCAGATTGCCGGGCGCGCCGTGTCGTGGTATCCGTCCTACGGCCCGGAGCAGCGCGGCGGCACCTCGAACTGCTCGGTGGTGATCAGCGGCAGCGCCATCGGCTCGCCGGTGGTCTACCAGCCGGATGTCCTGGTGGCCATGAACCGGCCCTCCCTGGAGCGCTTCATGGGCGACGTCAAGCCCGGCGGCACGCTGCTCTACGACGAGAGCATCGGCGCCATCGACCTGCCGGCGGGCCTCCGCGCCCGCGCCGTGCCGGCGCAGCGCCTGGCCACCGAGGCCGGCAGCCCGAAGGCGGCCAATACCTTCATGTTCGGTGTCCTCATGGCCCTGGGCGCAACCGGCCTGCCCGACGAGGCCTTCCGCCTCGCCGTGGCCGAGTCCTTCGCCGAAAAGCCGAAACTGGTGCCGCTGAACCAGGCGATCCTCGACCAGGGCGCCGCCTGGGCCCGCGCGAACCTCTGAGGGGTTCTTCCCCAGCCGGGCCCGGCTGGGAAGGAACCCTATGGATAACCCCGCGGCGCGCCCCGCCCCCGGCAGGTCGAGTGCAGGGTGCCAGGGCTGTTTGAAGATCGCGGCGGCGCTCACTCGGTCACCCTGGAGAGGTGCCAGATCGTAGCCGGGGGTCGCGCGCAGCCCGACCCCCGGAAACGCGGATGGCACGCCATGCACCCTGGAGGGGTGCCAGAACCGGACTCTCAAACAGCCCTGGCAGGGCGTATCGCGGGGTTGATTTGCGGGGTTTCCCGCTTAGGTTGAACGCTTTGTTCAAATCTGAGCCACAACGCTCCAAGGACGACGGACCACCATGGCACTGAGTGCAGAACTCCTCGCGCAGGCGGCACAGGACTACGGGACGCCGCTGTTCGTCTACGACCTCGACGTGGTGCAGCAGCGCTACCGCGACCTCTTCAGCTTCATCACCTGGCCGAAGCTGCGGGTGTTCTACGCGATGAAGGCGAACTACAACGTCGCCATCCTGCGCTGCCTGCAGGAGGCCGGCGCCTCGCTGGACACGGTCAGCCCGGGCGAGGTCCACCTGGCCAGGCTCCTCGGCTACCCGGCCGAGCGGCTGCTCTACACCGCCAACAACATGACCGACGCCGAGGTGCGCGAGGTCCAGCGCACCGGCGTGCTGATGAACATCGGCGAGCTGTCGCGCCTGGAGAAGATCGGCCGCGAGTTCCCGGGGTCGCGCGTCTGCATCCGCTTCAATCCCGACGTCGTCGACGGCGACAACGCCAAGACCAGCACCGCCGGCGCCATCACCAAGTTCGGCATCCTCCTCCAGGACGCCGACGAGGTCAAGGCCATCGCCGACCGCCATGGCCTGGTGATCGTCGGCCTGCATGAGCACACCGGTTCCGGGCTGACCATGACCGAGTCGGTCTACCAGAGCATGCGCAACCTCATGGCCATCGCCACGCCGGAGCGCTTCCCGAATCTCGAGTTCCTCGATTTCGGCGGCGGCTTCAAGGTCCCGTACCGTCCCGACGAGGAGCGCGTGGACTACCGCGCCATGGGCGCCGAGATCACCCGGCTCTTCACCGAGTTCTGCCAGGCCTACGGCCGCCCCCTGGAGATGCGCTTCGAGCCCGGCAAGTATATGGTCGCCGAATGCGGCACCCTCGTCGTCGAAGTCAACACCCTGAAGGACAACCGCGGGCGCCTGATCGCCGGCTGCAACTCCGGCTTCCCGCATCTCATCCGGCCGGTCTTCTACGGCGCCTATCACCACATCCGCAACCTCAGCAACCCCGACGGCGCCGTGCGTGCCTACGACGTCGTCGGCAACATCTGCGAGGGCGGCGACCGCTTCGCCGAGCAGCGCGAGCTTCCGGAGATCCGCGAGGGCGACCTCCTGGCCATCGAGAATGCCGGCGCCTACTGCTACAGCATGGGCGGCGTGTACAACCTCCGGCCGATGCCCGCCGAGGTCGTGGTCAGCCAGGGCCAGGTCACCCTCGCCCGCGAAGCCCAGACGCACGCCGAGCTGGCCCAGCAGATCCTCGACGACAGCCAGTGACAGCCAACCGCACGGCCCCTGAGCCGCAGAGGGAAAACGGGATGACCACCCTGCCCTTCACCAAGATGCACGGCCTCGGCAACGACTACATCTATGTCGATGGCCTGAGCCGGCCCTGCCCGCTGACCGACCCCGCCGCCGTGGCGCCCCGCCTCAGCGACCGCCATACCGGCATCGGCGGCGATGGCATCGTCCTGATCCTGCCGGACGACGAGGCCGACGTGCGCATGCGCATGTTCAACGCCGACGGCTCCGAGGCCGAGATGTGCGGCAATGCCATCCGCTGCGTCGCCAAGTTCGTCTACGACCGCGGGCTGGTCCGCCGCGAGACCCTCCGCGTGCGCACCGGCCGCGGCATCCTGACCCTGGCCCTGAAGGTCGCCGGCGGCGCCGTGCAGACGGTCCGCGTCGACATGGGCGAGCCGATTCTCAACGGCCCGGACATCCCCGTCAGCGTCAACCGCAACCCGGTCGTGCGCGAGCCCGTAACCCTCTCGGACGGCCGCTCCTGGGAATTCACCGCCGTCTCCATGGGCAACCCCCACGCGGTGATCGTTGTCGACGAGATCCGCGATGAGCACGTCTGGCGGGACGGCCGCGAACTCGAGGTCCACCCGCTCTTCCCCAAGCGCATCAATGTCGAGTTCGTGCAGGTTCTCTCGCGCCGCGAGGTGCGCATGCGCGTCTGGGAACGCGGCGCCGGCGAGACCATGGCCTGCGGCACCGGCGCCAGCGCTGTGGCCGTCGCCTGCGCCCTCAACGGCCTCACCGACCGCGAGGTCCTCGTGCGCCTCCTCGGTGGCGACCTGCGCATCACCTGGGCCGAGAACGGCCACGTCTTCATGGAAGGCCCGGCGACCTTCGTCTTCGATGGCACCGTCGCCATCTGA
>JAAYZO010000929.1 GCA_012514865.1 Lentisphaerota bacterium
CCCTCGACGGCAGCCGCGTCAGGGCCGACCTCGCCGGCCTGGCCATCGGCGACTACACCCTCACCGCCACCCTGCGCCGCAAGGACACCGGCGCGACTATCCTCCAGACGACCTTCCCGATCAGCATCATCGACATCCCGGCCGTCGACCGCACCGGCCACCGGCCGCTCAACACCCTGGTCACCGAGGTCCTCGCCGCCACCGTGAAGGCCGACCCGGCAGCGCAGGCCTTCACCTTCACCAACCCGCGCCTGGGCTGGGTCTTCATCGCCCTGAACACGACGCGGACGGCCACCGGGCCGAGCGCCACCCTCGACGGCGAGGAACTCCTCCTCCAGGACGTCGGCAGCGCCCTCGAGGCCTTCCGCGAACTCGCCCCGGGCGAACACCGCCTCGCCATCGCCGGCAATACCGCCGAGGCCGCCCTCGTGGTCCGCGCCATCCCCGAGATCTTCAACTACCCGCCCTGCACCAACTCCTACGTGCGCGAGAACGGCAGCTACGGCTGGGACTTCATGAAGGAGCACATCCTGCCGGCGGTCACCACCCTCAACGGCGGCTCCCTCCCTGGCGAGGCCCTCACCGAGGCCAAAGCCCGCGGCCTGAAGTGGCTCGCCAATTTCAACGTGGCGCCGGTCGATGACCCCGACGGCCTGCGCGAACGCCTCGAGAAACACGCCGGCATGACCGACCCGCGCTACGACGGCTGCACCAGCGACGAGCTGTTCTTCGGCCGCACCAGCATCGACCACTACACCAAGGCGCTCTGGACCGCACGCAACCCGGAGGCACGACTGATCTACACATGGATCGTCGGCAAGCCCGCCATCCCCTCGCTCCATACCGACTTCATGGCCGCCGCCATGAATGCCTCCCGCGGCCGCGGACGACTCCTCTTCGAGGCCTACTGCCACCCGCAGCCCGACCAGGCCGCCGCCGAGGCCTACCTCGACAGCATGGTCACCGAGACCATGCGACGCTTCAGCGCCTTCTTCCCCAACGCCGCCGCCGGCACCGGCATCATCTTCGGCAACTTCAACCAGATACCGATCATCTCGCTCGAGCACAACCCGGCCGTCGATTTCAAGGTCTTCCTGGATATGCAGGTGAACCTGATCGCCAATCGCCCCGAGTTCCAGGGCCTGGCCACCACCGGCTACTGGGGCACCTACTACGGCGACGAGGAGATGGTGCGCTGGTCCTTCAAACTCATGCGCCACTACGCCGTCGAGGGCCGCAAAGACATGCTCTCGGACCAGTACGGCTTCCGCTACAACCCCGGCTTCGTCGCCAATCCCGACTTCGCCGAGGGCCTCGCCGGCTGGACCGCCGAACCGGCCGCACCCGAGGCCATCCGCGCCGGCACCATCCCCGGCTTCGGCAAGAGCAGCCAGGGACGCTGGGGCGGCGGCGCCGCCGGCGATACGGTCTGCATCATGGCCCGCCAGGCCGACCGGCCCAACCGCCTCACCCAGACCGCCACCGGCCTCGAGGTCGGCAAGGCCTACTGCCTGCAGTTCGTCACCGCCGACCGCAAGGACCTCGCCGCCAAGACCTACAACCCGCGACACTACGGCATCGACGCCGAACTCGACGGCGCGGATATCCTCCCCGACCGCGGTTTCGTCCATGTCGACCGCCGCAACCAGGGACGCTACGAGCACAACACCGACGTCGCCAAGATCGCCCTGAACCGGATCATCTTCCGCGCCCGCACCCCCACCGTGACCCTGACCTTCACCGACGCCCGCGCCCAGGCCGGCGAGGAGCTGCTGCTGAACTTCGTCCAGCTCAAGCCCTACCTGGAGTGAGACGCCTCCGGCGCCGCAAGTAGGTCGCGCGAGCCGAGCGCGACCACCGGCGCCGCCCGCGGCGCCGCAAGTAGGTCGCGCGAGCCGAGCGCGACCACCGGCGCCCTCCGCGGCGCCGTCCGTGGACCTCCCGGGCGCCATCAGCGCCCGGGGGAGCGCCACTCGGCTCGTGGCGCCCACTCCCGCCGCCCGGCGCACGGGGGCGCCGCACACAACACGGCGACGACATCGCACTCGCGGCGTTCGCTCACCATCCCCTCCTCTGCGGTCTCTGCGTCCTCTGCGGTGGAAGTGCCGGCGCGGGGGGGCGCATTCCCGCGCAATGTCTCCGACGAGCCACCCTTCCTGCGGGCCTCCGTTCCGGCGCCCTGAAAGGGCATGATTCATCAGCCCAGGGCAACGCCCTGGGAAATAA
Organism: Lentisphaerota bacterium; assembly: GCA_012514865.1. Classification (GTDB taxonomy): domain Bacteria; phylum Verrucomicrobiota; class Lentisphaeria; order Oligosphaerales; family JAFGRS01; genus JAGVUW01. Next base: position 2,227 of record JAAYZO010000929.1, read on the forward strand.
GACGTTACGCATCGCAGGCTGAAGGTCTGCGACAAGAGCCATGCGCGCCACAGCGCGCTGTCTCCCACGAGCCCGGCCCCCGACGCCCGACCCGTAGGTCCGCGGCGCCGTCCGTGGACCTCCCGGGCGCCAGCGCCCGAGGGAGCGCCCGACGTGGCGCACCGGCCGGATGAACCGAAAAAAACGCGCCGGCCGCGCCACCGGGACACGTTCTGGCCGGGGTGCCATGTCACGGTGAGGTCATGATCACCAGGAGGCGACCCTGACCGACCCCACTCAGGCCGCGTGCCGACGACTCTTCTTCGCGGTGATGCTCAACGACCTCGAGGCCCTGACCGCCCTGCTGCGCCAGGGCGCCGACCCGAACTTCGCTCAGGAGTACTGGCCGGACACGGCCTGCAGC
>JAAYZO010000125.1 GCA_012514865.1 Lentisphaerota bacterium
CGCGCATGCCGATCCTTCCCGCGGAGCAGAAGGAACGCCCCCAGTTCCGGCAGGGCCTGGCGACGGCCCTGGCCAACAAGCCCCTGGCCGGGTACTCCGTGTACCTCTTCGTCCTGAACCTCGCGGCCTACGGCACCATCCCGCTGGTGACGCTTCACCTGAAGCGCGCCCTGCACGCGCCCGACAATGTCACGGTGCTCATCTCGGCGGTGACGCTGGTCGGGATGCTCCTCGGCTCATTCAGCGCAGGGCGGATCATCAACCGCTGGGGCATCAAGGCCACGCTCCTCGCGATCCACGCCATGTATGCCGTCATCAACCTGGCGCTGTTCTTCGTCGGTAAGGGCACCCCGACGACCTACGTGGTGGTGGCCCTGCTGGTGTTCCTCTACAGCTTCGTCTTCGCCAATGCGAACATCGCCTCCACCAGCGAGATGATGGCGCTGGCCACCCCCGGCAACAAGACCATGGCCATGGCCTTCTGCGGCACCTTCTACTATGCCGGGTCGGGCCTGTCGCGGCTGGTGTCGTCCGTCGTCCTCGGATCGGGCATCCTGGCCGAGGAGTGGCAGATACGCTCCGTGACCTTCTGCCACTTCCAGAGCCTCTTCCTGATCTACGCGGCAGCCGTCGTCTTCGCCGCGATGCTCCTGGTCGTCGTCCCCGCCATCTTCCCCAAAGGCGACTACCTCTACCAGGTGCATTGAAGAGACGCCGGACACTCGGCTCTCCCGGCAACGGCGTACTCGAGGTGGAGGCCGGGGGATAGCGTCCATCGGGGGTGCGGCGCCGGCAGCGAAGCGATGGTTCCTGTGAGTCGCTTACGAGCGGGCCAAACGCGACCGCCCGCGACGGCGGGCCAGGCCCAGCCCTGCCAAGCCCAGCAGCCAGAAGGACGAGGGCTCCGGCACGACCACCGTGCTGCCGTAGACCTCCAGCTCGTCGATGGCCAGGCCGGGGCCAATACCCGTGGCAGAGACCTCGATGCGAAGGCCCTCCGCCAGGATCGGCTCGGCAGCATCGGTGGACACCGCGTACTGGTGGCGATAGTAGCTCGTGAAGGCACCGCCCAGGATGGCGTCATTGCCGTCGGGGCTGTACTGAAGCGTGCCGATCGAGACCCACTGAGTCCCGTCCGGCGTATACTGCAGGATGTAGGTCCCGTCGCTGCGATCGGTCAGATCCCCCACCAGACCGCCATTATCCCTCCCGAAAGCGACCCCGGTGATCAGGACCGGGCTGGGGAAAAGCACCCCGGCGTACCATGGCGCGGCATCGCCATCGCCCCCGATCCAACTGTACTCGTTGCCGTAGAAGCCGTCGTTGATGTTCGACGTGACGTGGTACGGCAAGTTCTGCTGGGGGCCCAGTTCGCCGCTCGAGATGGCCGAGGCACCGTTGGCAGCCAGTGCCAGGTTGTCCGGCACGGCCTGGTTGAAGTAGTCGCCATCATTGCCATTCCAGGTGACCGAATAGCCCGCACTGGAGCTGATGATCAGGCCGGCACGCGCCGTAAGAACGGTCAGGAAAACCGAAAGCAGACAGAGCCGAACCAGAAACGATGCCCGCATACCCGACGCAGATCCTGGGCCAGGAGACGGCGCCGCGGAAGCCCCGGGACAAGGCACCCTGCCGCCATCACGATCGCGGCCGGTCAGTGTTTCCCCACAGGTGATCGTTGCAGACAGACTCATGACGCCGTAAGCCTCCACCCCAGCTCCCTTGACGCCGGTAACCATCGCCCCGGTACAGGCAATGCGCAAGCCCGCAACGGCACGCGACACCCCCAAAAAGAAGCCCCGCATCACGAAGGCAGGCACGGGGCCCGGCCACCGGAACCGGCCTCGCCGGCCTGGGGGACCGATCCGTCAGTAGCACGTGACGGTAGTGACCACCACCCGGAAGGCGTCGCTGTCCTTGCCGGCGAAGGCCAGCCTTGCCGCGTTGGCGCCGGCCCTTGGCCGCGGGAAGCGCCCCTCGACACGGCCGCGGGAGAGCTCCTGGCCGCCGGGGCCGCGCACCGTCCAGGTCTCGCCGTCGGTGCAGCGCAGGGTGCAGCCGCTGAACAGCTCGGCGGGGAAGGTCACCGCCTCGCCATTGAGCGTGAACACCGGCGTGCTGAGCCGTGCGGTCTGGCGCATGGCCTTGACCCCGTCGACGACACAGCGCACCGCCTGGCCGGTGGTGGCGACATTGTCGATCGTGCGCGCCGCCGGGAGGCCGTTGTAGTAGTAGAGGATGTACTCGATCTGGGTCAGGTCGAGCTTGGCGTCGGCGAGGCGGAACTCGAGGAACTGCCAGCCGTCGAAGGTGACCGGCGTGACCATGTCATGCCACTTGCCCTGGACATCGCGCAACTGGACCTTGAAGCTGGCGCCGCTGCCGTCGCCCTTGAGCCAGAGGCCGATGCCGCTGGCCGTGGAGATGTCGACCGGCGTCTCGAAGCGCCGACCGACCGCGGCCCAGCCGCCGGTGTCCGAGCGCACGCTGGTGGCGGTGAACTGCAGGCCGCCGTCAGGCGACTTCTCGCTGGCGGCCTTTGCGACCGAGAAGGTCACCCCGGGCTTGGCGGTGCCCTGGTTCTCGCTGTCAAAGGCGAACTTGGCGTAGTCATTCCGCCCGCCGGCCTGGTACTGCGACGGATCCGCGCAGTCGTCGAGGAGAGTGCTGGCCGGGTGGTCGTAGGCCTCCTGGCTGGTACCCGCCGAGATGACCTCGATCTCGAACTCCAGACGGCCCTCGTCGTTCGGGCTGGCGCCGCCCTCGTCGCGGCGGTAGACAGTCCAGGCGTTGTCACGGCCATCCTCAGCCAGGATGACGCGCGGCAGGCCATAGTCGCGCTCGAGACGCGCCCAGTCAACCGCCTCGGCGCGCCGGCCGAAGGGCTCGCCGAGGGCCATGACGGTGACCTCGGCCCGCCGCGAGCCGTCGCTGCCGGCGCCGCCGCTCAGATCGAGGCGGTTCTCGCCGGGCAGCAGGCGCGGCTCGCCATCGGGGCAGGCCGGGACAAAGCGCGCCAGGAGCTCACCCCGCTCGTCGTAGTGGGCGCAGTCATCAAGGCCTTCGAACTCGAGGTAGTGGCCGGATTCCAGACGCACCGGCAGCACCATCCGCCGGCCATTGAGGCTCAGGACCAGGTCCGTGAGGTCGACCTTGATCTGCGGCAGCGCCAGGATCGGGCCGACCGTCACATCGACCTTGCCGCCGGCCGGGATGGCATTGAGGTAGACGCGTACTGAGGACAGCGCCGCCGGGTTGATGGCGCTGCGGGTGTTCGGGTGGCTGGCGGCGGAGGTGCTGTAGGGCCAGGTGTAGTCGCCCATGCGGTCGGCGTCGCGCTCGCGCAGGAGCAGCTCGACGTAGCGCCAGCCGGTGAAGTCGAGATCGACGTAGTGGTCTGACACCGCGCCGTGGTAGACGTAGGGCGTCTGGATCTGGAGGTTCAGCAACGCCCCGGAGCCATCGCCCTTGATCCACACGCCGAGGGCCTGGGCGCTGCCCATCGAGTGGTACGGATGCGGGTAGTCGGCGCCCACGAAGGTCCAGGCGCCGACGGCCGTATCGCGCTCATTCGCAGCCTGGATGCGCAGGTTGGCCGCGGCGCCCTTCACGTCGTCGGTCACGACCTGCAGGGTCTGGGTGACGCCCTGGGCGCTGTTCTTGGCCGTGATGGCGGCGGGATCGCTGAAGTCGGCCAGGACGGCCGTCCCGGCACCGGCAGGCGGCACCGAGTAGAGCGCCTCGAGGCGCGCCCGGAAGGGCTGTTCGCCGTAGGGATTCTGGACCGTCCAGGACGACGGCTCCGAGCCCACCGCGCCGAGGCGGTGCTCGACACGGTGCACCGGCGTCAGGCGCCAGCGGCCCTGCTCATCCAGGCGCAGACGGAAGTCCTTCTTCGGCTCGCCCAACGGCGCCAGGTCCTCAGGGACGAAGTAGCGCGCCAGGCGCAGGCGCTCGTACCACCCGAGGATGGTGAACATCTCGCCGATGCGGGCATTCCAGGGTCGCTTCGAGGGCGAGACGCCCTGGATGGACATGGGGCCGTCGAGGCTGAGGTTCTTGGCGCCGAAGTACTCCATCTCGTCGACGAAGTGCCCGCGGGCGCCGGGGGTCGGCCCGCGCGGCGCCCACCAGCCGAGCTGGGGCTGCACCAGGTCCGCCTTGCGGAAGCGCAGCGACTGCGCCACGTGGGCGTCGTGGTTGCGGCGCATGGCCCACACCGGGTGGTCCCAGGCCCCGAGGCGCGAGTGGAACCACCAGCTGTTGTGGCCCCAGCAGCTCGCCTCGGTGATGCCGCCGTGCAGGCGCGAGAAGATCTTCCAGCGCATGGTGTCGATGCCGTAGCGCGAGCGCATGCCCTCGGAGCCGTCGAAGTAGATGCCGTCGAGGCGGAGGGTGTTGTAGACCGAGGCGATCGCATCGGCGAGGTCGTCGGCGAGGGGGCTGTCGGGCTCGGGGTAGAAGGCGATGTAGCGCTGCTGGAGGTAATCGGCGCGGTCGCCGGCGGCGTGGGCCGCCACGGCGGTGCCGAAGGCGCCGCGCTCGCAGTTCTCGAAGGCGTAGGGCGGGTCCCGCGAGAGAGCCGTGTAGCGGATGATCTCTTTGCCGATCTTGATGGCATTGCCGTTGCACGAGTAGCTCCAGATCACCTCGTGACCGGCCACCGGCACCTCGTTCACATAGAGGACCTTGTCCTCGGGGCCGAAGGGCCTCGCCAGGGTGTAGCTGGCCGTGGCGATCAGATCATCGGAGGGCACCGGCGTGACCCACGGATCGCGCGGGTCGATGCAGGCAGTGAGGGTGTGACAGGTCACCTTCATGCCCGCCTCGCGGATCGCGTCGACGGCGCGCTTCATGTCGTCAATGCCGTTGGGGAAGTAGCCGCGGTTGATGCCGTAGTGCCCGAGCGTCTGCCACCACCCATGCAGGTGGATGTACTCGAAACCGCCGCGGCGGGCCATGTCGATCCAGTCGTCGGTGGCCGACGCCGCCAGATTCGCGAAGAGGTACGACCCGCGCGTCGCCGACGAGTCCAGAGCCCACGGACCGCCATGCTCCGACCGCGGCACCGGCTCGTTCAACGCCACCGCCCGAAGCATCGTCAGGAGCTCCGAACGCGGACCCGCCACCAGCGCCGCACTCGAGCCGGTGAGGCCGTAGGCCGACTCGGTCGCCACCTTCAGGGTCAACGGCGCGTTGCCGCGAGTCATGGCGACCTTCAGGCTCAGACTGCGCAGACAGACACCCGAGTCGTCGTCGGAGGCCATCCCCAGCATGGTCCCGATGTAGGTGCTCAGCGCCGGCTGCACCTGACAGAAGGTGAAACTGACGACGTCCTTGACCGTGACCTCCTCAGCCGTGAAGCGGAAGTACTCCGGCTCGGCCGTGACGCGGACCTTCAGGCTGCCGAGGCCACCCGGAAACTCGGCCACCAGAAGCCCGCCGGGCTCGAGCCGCAGCGACCGCGGCGTGAGGGTACGGCCATCGGCGAGCTGGGCCTGCAGCAGCGGCGCCGGGCGCGCCAGGAGGTCGCGCTCGGGCGCGCCGCCGACCGGGCGCTGACGCAACGCCATAACCGCGCCGTCCTCGGCGATCGCCAGCTCGGCACAGCGCGTCTGCAGACGCAGCAGCTCGCGGCGCTCGACCGTGGCCTCGGTGAGGGTGTAGGCCGCAGAGTCGCGACCGGCACGCTGCGCCAGCGCCGCGACCTCGTCGGCACTCAACGCACGCCGCCACAGGCGGAGGTCCTGCACTAGGCCGCGGTGACAATCACCGCCGTCCCAACGCCCAATGCGCAGGCTGGGTCCGGCGCCTACCGCCTCGTCCCACTGCGCCTCGCCGACCTTCCTGCCATCGACGTAGGTGATGATTCGCGGCCGCTGGAAGCTCACCGCCAGATGAACCCAGCGCTGCTGCGGCAGCGCGCTCAGCATCGGCGCACTCGTCTCGCGCCACTCCTCACCCGCAACGCCGGCACGGTGACCCGGGCGGCCCATGCGGAAACTGCAGGTCTGGTCCCGGACGAAGATCATGAAGCCGCCGGGATTCCAACCGCCGTAGAGGATGTTCGGATACCGCCCGGTGCCCTCCCAGGTGACCCACACCGACACCGCCATGGCGTCGGAGCCGCCCAGGCCGGACGGCATCGGCAGCTCGACATACGAGTCGACGCCGTTGAGCCTGAGCGCCCGCCCGAAGTCACCCTGAGCCCAGGCGCCGTTGTGGATGACCCCCTCCGCCAGGCCCGGGGTGGCGTCGGCGGCATAGACGCCCTGCCCCTCGTCCAGACGCCACCAGCCGACCAGGCCATCCTCAAGGCCCTGACCGGTAACGACGGCCGTGCCCAGACCCAGCACGATGCAGCAGATGGGCCAACGCATCACCCTGTCCTCCTGATGCTGATGTCACAACCGGCCGGACCGCAAACCCCGCCGGACGGACAGACGCTCGCCTTCGCTTCGCCGTTCGACCTCTCGGGGTCCAGTCTACCCCGACGCCCGAGCGTCGTCAAGCCGCCCCGCCGGGACGGCAGGGCTGTTTGAAAGCCCGGTTCTGGCACCCCTCCAGGGTGACCGAGTGAGCGCCGTCGCGATCGTCAGGCCGCCCCGCCGGGACGGCGCCGGTTCAGGCGGCGCCGCGCTCCGGTGTGGCTGCCGCCGCCGCGGCAGCCGGCACCACGTCGACATGCACGCCCA
>JAAYZO010000126.1 GCA_012514865.1 Lentisphaerota bacterium
ATTGTCTGGACCGTCTCACCCGGCTGGTGACCTCGGCAACCGTCCAGACTATAACGCGACGATTGGTAGGCCCGCCGCTACCGGCCTGACCTGTCCACGCGCCGCCAGGCGGCGCGCGAACAGGCGACCCTTGGGGCTTCGAAGCGGGATTGTGAGCGAAGCATCTGCGCTTCGCTCACGATCCAGTCTAGAAGCGGTAGCCGACGAAGGCGCCGGTCTTGATCAGCTTGGCGTCAGGCTCCTGGAAGCCGGCGCCCCGCCAGAACAGGCCGATGGTGACGGCGGACAGGCGGAGGCCGACCTCCGACTCGAAACCGACGCGGCCGCTGGGGTCGCTGCCGCGGTCTGTGTGCGCGGTAAAGGGGTGGCTCAGTCCGAGCTTGGCATAGGCCTTGTCATGCTCGACGCCGGCGCCGACGACGCCGCTGAGGAAGTCCAGGGACCGCCACTTGTCCGGGACGCTGTGGCGGTTCCACTCCTCATAGGCGACCCCGGCATAGGGGTACCAGCTCAGGGCCTCGTTCACCCCGATCACGCGGCGCAGCTCCAGGCCGACCCGGTGACCATCCTTCGGGATGGTGCCCTTGTTGAAGTCGAGGCCCTCGGCCACCCACCACTTCCAGAGGTCGAGGTTCACGCCGATCCGGTCGACCCGGTAGTCCGCATCGACCCGCAGGCCGCCGATGGACTTGTGCCCGCCCCGGCCGCGCAGCTCGTCCCACGAGACGGCGCCGGCCGTGACACGCGGGGTGATCCGCAGTTCGCCATCGCCTATCTCGATCGCCCGCACCGCCGAACCGGCAGCGACCAGCCCTATCACCACCGCCGCGATCGAGAAGCGCACGGCGCCGCCGCTGTGTCTTTGACCCATCATCACTGCGGACCTCCTGTTCTGGTTTGGGTGACACTCCGGCTCTCGCAGGATGCACGAGGCGGAGCCCTATCCGAGAGGCATGCCCAGGACCGGCAATGGAAACCACCCGGCCTCGATGCGGGTACACGCCAACCCTGCCTACACCCTTAATACAGGCACCAGCGCGGATGGTTCCCGCCAGAACCCCGGATCCTGCCATCCTCTGGACCGCTGCGCACGTCATCGCCGCGGCGGCGGCCATGGACGGCCCGAAAACCCGGCTATAGTGAGGGCGGTGATGGTGCGACTGTATGCCTGCAGGTGGTAACCGAAAGGGAGCGACCATGCTGATTGACGTTCATGGCCATATCGGCCGGGTCCTGCCGGACCGTCGTGAGTTCGTCGATGTCACGAACCTGATTGCCAAGATGGACGCCTGGGGGATCGACACGACCTGCATCCTCGCCCTGAGCGAGCACCCGGAGGGCGCCTACCTCGAGTGCGACACCGAGGACATCATCGCCGCCTGCGCCAGGTACCCCACCCGCCTCGTGCCCTTCTGCCTCATCGATCCGCGCTACGGCAATCGCGCCGACATGGACTTCACCCACCTCCTGGAGGAGTACACCGCCCGCGGCTGCAAGGGCCTCGGGGAGCTCCTGCCGAAGATGGAGTTCGACGACCCGCGCTGCCTGAATCTCTATCGGCAGGCGGCGCGCTTCGGGCTGCCGGTGCTGTTCGACATGCAGGACCGCCCCGAGGGCTACGGCCTGCGCGACGAGTACGGCCTGCCGCGTCTCGAGCGCGCCCTGCGCGAGTGTCCCGAGACGGTCTTCATCGGCCACGGCCCGACCTTCTGGGCCGAGATCTCGGCGGAGGTCCCGGACGGGCGGCGCTCGAGCTACCCCACCGGGCCGGTCGTGCGCGGCGGGGCGGTGCCGCGCCTGATGCGCCAGTACGCCAACCTCTGGGCCGACACCTCGGCGGGCAGCGGCAACAACGCCCTGACCCGCGATCCGGCCTTCGGCCTGGAGTTCCTCGACGAGTTCCAGGATAAGCTCATGTTCGGCACCGACTCCTGCAAACGCAGCGATGTCGACGCCATCTACCCGAATGTCGCCACCCTCCGTGACCTGAAGGCGAACCGCAAGCTCAGCGATGAGGCCCTGGAGAAGATCGCCTGGCGCAACGCCGCGCGGCTGCTCCGCCTGAGCGCGGTTCCGTGCGGTACGCCGGCGTGAGGCCGGGCGGCAGCGTCGGGCGTACGCGCGCCATGGATGCCAATGGGGCCTCCTGGTGGAGGACATCGTGATCATGATCAGCGCCTACAGCCTGTCCCTGCCGCCCTGCATCGCCTTCGGTGCCGGTTGCCGTCATCGCCTCGGGGAGATCCTGCGCCAGCACACCGGCAGCACCGCGCCGCGCGTCTTCGCGGTGTGCTCCGGGAGCCTGCGTCGGCAGGGCCATCTCGACGACCTGGCGGCGCGCGCCGGCCTGTCGCTCTGCGGGGTCTTCGACGCGGTCCCGCACGACCCGCCGCTGGAGTGCGTCGAGGCGATCATGGAGCAGCTCGCTCTGACCTCGGCCGACGCCGTCGTGGCCCTCGGCGGCGGCAGCGTCATCGACGCGGCCAAGACCGCGGCGGTCCTGGCGCCGGTGGCCGACCGCGTGCGGCCCTGCTTCGAGGGCAGCGCGGCCATCGTCCGCCCCGGTCTCCCGATGGTGGCGCTGCCCAGCACCGCCGGCACGGGCGCCGAGGTCACACCCAATGCCGTCCTGAGCGACCACCTCAAGGGCGTCAAGCGCTCGATCCGCAGCCCGTTCATGGTCCCGGTGGCGGCGCTCGTCGATCCGGAGCTGACCCTGTCGCTGCCGCCGGAAGTGACCGCCCACAGCGGCCTGGACGCCTTGACGCAGGCCATCGAGTCGGCGATCTCGCGTCAGGCGACATCGTTCAGCCGTCCCCTGGCGACGGCCGCGTCAGCGGCGGTCCTGGCGCATCTGGAGCGCGCCTTCCGAGACGGCAC
>JAAYZO010000930.1 GCA_012514865.1 Lentisphaerota bacterium
CCATGCCGCCGCCTGTCAGTCCGTTCGACGGTGACCCATCAACCGGAGAGCCGGATGCGGGAAAACCGCCCGTCCGGTTCGGAGGGAGGGGCGGGGCAACTCAATGCCCCGTCCCTACCCCTATCTCCGGAGCGCCTGCCGGGCGAGTCGGCGCCACACGCCCGCAAAGTCACGCGCGCGCCGGCGGGTACTCAAGCCGGCGGCGCGGCCCCGCTTCTCTGGCGTTGATACCGTCGCGGCGAGGCAGTATGGTGGACTGGTTGTGGTGCTGCCATCGAGTGGGCTTCCGGCACGGCGGGTGTCAGCGGGTGTCGGCACCAGCGACCGCGAGTCGATGCAGGAGGTATCGAGATGAACGCAACGCCGAGACGGTCCGGATTCACCCTCATCGAGCTGCTGGTGGTGATCGCCATCATCGCGATCCTTGCCGCCATGCTGCTGCCGGCCTTGAGCAAAGCCCGGGAACGCGCCAGGCAGGCGAGCTGTTCGAGCAACGCCAGGCAACTCAGCCTTGGCTTCATCCAGTACATCGACGACCACAACGAGACGATCCCGGTGTGGCGCCAGTGGAACGGCACCACGGCCTCCGGCGATGACTTCTACTGGTATCAGGCCATCCACCCGTATGTCAACGACACCGAAGTGCGGCGCTGCCCTTCCGAGCAGGAGCGGGCTGTCGGGTACGGCATGAACTGCGACTACCTCGGCTACGGGTCGTCTTCCGGGAGCGGGCCGTTCTGGCGTCTGGCGCAGATCGCGAACCCGTCGCAGACGGTGCTGCTCATCGACAACGTCTCGCCCTGTGCCTACCGGCCCTATCGCTGGATCAGCAACTACGCCAGCTATGGCTCTGTGTATGAGCTCTACTGCACCGGCGCCCTGCACAGCGATGGCGGCAACGTGCTCTTCCTGGCGGGCAACGTGAACTGGATGCGGCGAGACGCGTATCTGCGCAACGACACCATCTGGGGCCGGAACTGAGCGGGGGCATCCGGTCGCCGTCGTAGGGGGCGCGTCGCGGCGCGCGCGGTTGTTGTCCCAGGCCTTCAGCCTGCCGCGCGGGAGGGCTGGACTTCCCAGGGCGTTGCCCTGGGCTGGCGGATGATGCCCCTTCAGGGCGCCCGATGGGCGGCTCGCGGACGCGGTTGCGTCTGGGGCCACTCGCCCTTCAGGAGAGGCGCGGTGGCGCCAGGCGGGTCCACGGGCGGCGCCGTGGACCTACTTGCCGCGCCGGTGGCCGCGCTCGTATGAGCGTATCGAGCGCGGTCGCGATCGATGCGCCATGCTATAGCCGGCGCGCCACGCCGGTTGTTTCCCGGGCGCCGTCGGCGTCGCCCGGGAGGTCCACGGGCGGCGCCGTGGACCTACGTGCCGCGCCGGTGGCTGCGCTGTAGGGTCGTTCTTTCCCCTCGAGGAGTGCTGTGATGCGGAGGCAGGCGTTACCCCTGGCGTTGGCGGACGGGCGCCGTCCCGAGGTCACGGTGATCTCGGTCAACACCGTCATAGTCGGTGCCGGCGCGGCCGGCCTGCGCTGTGCCGAGGCCCTCTACGATCTCGGCCAGCGCGACCTGGCGGTAGTGTTCGACCACCTCGGCCATGGCACCAGCATTGATGCTGGCTCCGACAAGCAGACCTACTACAAGATCGGGCTCTTCGGCGATGAGCCGGACAGCCCGATGGACTTCGCCCGGAGCCTCTTCCAGGGCGGCATGATGCATGGTGACCTCGCCTACGTCGAGGGCCTCGGCTCGGCTCCGGCCTTCTTCGAACTCTGCCGCATCGGGGTGCCCTTTCCGCAGAACCGCTTTGGGGGCTATGTCGGCTACAAGACCGACCACGACCCGCGCCAGCGCGCCACGAGTGCGGGTCCGAAGACCTCGAAGTACATGGCCGAGCGTCTTCTCGAGCAGGTCCGCCTGCGGCAGATTCCGATTCTCGACCACCACGATGCGGTGCGTCTGCTGACCCTCGGCGACGGCGCGGCGCGGCGGGTTGCCGGGGTGCTGTGTCTGCATCGCGACGAGCACTTCCGCGAGGCCTATGGCCTGACGGTGATCAACGCCCGCAATGTCGTCCTGGCCACGGGCGGCCCGGGCGAGCTGTACCGTCGCAGCGTCTGGCCGCATGGCCAGGTCGGCTCGCACGGCCTGGCCCTGGCGGCGGGTGTGGTGGCCAACAACCTCACCGAGCTGCAGTATGGCCTGGCCTCGATCGGCTTCCGCTGGAATCTCTCGGGGACCTACCAGCAGGTCATCCCGGACTACTACAGCACCGCGGCCGACGGTGTCAGCGACCGCCGCCGCTTCCTGCACGACTACTTTCCGGACCTCCCGAGTCTGGCCAGCGCGATCTTCCTCAAGGGCTACCAGTGGCCGTTCCATGCGGCGCGGCTGCAGGACCACGGCTCGAGCCTGGTGGACCTGGCGGTGCACCTCGAGACCGAGGCCGGCCGGCGGGTGTTCATGGACTTCATGAACAACCCGTCCCCGGCGCCGGGTCAGCCGCCGTTCGCGCTCGCCGACCTGCAGCCGGAGGCGCGACGGTATCTGGAGCGCTCCGGGGCGCTGCAGTCGACGCCGTACGAGCGTCTCCGTCATATGAATCCACAGAGCATCGAGCTGTACGCCGAGCATGGCGTCGACCTGCGCGAGCCCCTCGAGATCGCGGTCTGCGCCCAGCACTGCAACGGCGGCCTGCGCGGCAACCTCTGGTGGGAGACGAGTCTGGCGAATCTCTTCGCCATTGGCGAACTGAACGGCACCCACGGCGTCCGGCCGGGGGGCAGTGCGCTGAACAGCGGCCAGGTCGGGGCGTTGCGGGCGGCGCAGTATATCGCGCGGGTGTACGCCGAGCCGCCGCCGTCGGCGGGCGAGCTGCTGTCGGCGGTATCCGGCCAGATTGCGGATCAGCTCGCCGAGTACGACGGCTGGCTGCGTCATTCCGGCGGTCTGGCCCTGGGGCCGCTGCGGCGGTCCATCCAGGAGCGCATGAGCCGCGCCGGGGCGCAGGTGCGCTCGCTGCCGGTGGTCGAGGCGGCCCTGCGGGAAGCCCGCGATCTGTGTCGGCAGATTGCCGCCGACGGCATCCACTGCACGACGCCGCGCGACCTGCCGCGGGCGACGCAGGACAAGTGGCTGGCGCTGACCAGCGTCGCCTTCCTGGAGGCCCTGCGCGCGTACATCGAGCGCGGCGGCGGCAGCCGCGGTGCCAGCATGGTCCTCGACCCGGCGGGCAGCCTCAGCGTCGCGACCCGCCATGGCGCCATTCTGCCGCATCGTCCCGAGTGCCTGGCGCATCGCGGCGAGATCCTCGAGGTGTCGCTGGTCGAGGGCAGCCTCTGCGATGTTGCGACGGTGCCGGTGCCGGTGCGCCCCCTGCCGGTCGACGCGAGCTGGTTCGAGACCACCTGGGCGGCCTTCTGCCGTGGCGAGATCTACCGCTGACCGTCGCGCTCGCAGGAACCGATCGCGGCGTGGCGTTGCCCTCGCTTTTTTGACTGCGGCGGCCAATCCGGCGCGTCGGTGGGGCGTCAAAGGGGCGTGTGATGCAAAGGTCGCCGACAGCCCGGCCAGACGGCCCGGAGGATGGTCGGCGTCGTCGTCCCCGGGGTCGTGAGAGGCGCCGGCGGGCGCATGGTGACGACGCGGTTTGACGCAGGCCGGGCACGGTCTAGATTGCGAATCCCGCCGGTGCGGTTCCGGCGATCGCGGTCCGGCCGACGTCGATGGTGCCGTTGCGGCGGCAAGCCTGCTGAGAGGACGCCCAGGTGACCCGGTGTCAAGGAGAGCCACAGCGTGAGTGAGCAGGAGCGTCCGCGTCGGGACTTCAACGCACGATCCTTCGCCCTCGGCCTGGTCAGCCTGACCCTCCTTGCTGTCTGGTCCCATTGGCACACGGTCATCTCGCTGAACCGCACGAGTCTGAACGACGGCTCGCCGCCGGTGGGCGCGGTCGGCATCTTCCTCGGTGTCTTCCTGATCGTTCTGCTCTGGGAGCTGGTGAACCGTCGACTGCGTCTGCCGCGTGGCGAGCTGGTGGTGATCTACGCCATGCTGATGGTGGCGGCGCCCTGGACTGGCCATGGCATATGGTACCGCTTCATCGGCCTGATCTACACGGTCCCCCGCGACGTCGATCAGGCGCGGCTACTGCCGCACTACTCTGACAAGCTCTGGCCGCACGGCCCGCAGTTGAACCGCAACGTCGACCTGGCCGAGGGCCTCGATGGCTGGCATCTGACCATCGCCCAGAGCGCCAATGACGAGGATGTCGTCGCCGCCCTGCCGGAGCCCGCCGGGCGCGCCGCGGTGGTGGCGGCCGAGGCCAGCCGCCAGGGCATCGAGCGGGCGATCCGTCTGCAGACCGAGGACGTCGAGGTCCTCAAGCTGCGCTGCCGCATCCCGACCGAGGCCAATGGCCGCGTCCAGCTCGTGCCCGGTGAGAACTACCTGCTGAGCTACCAGGCGCGGATCAGGGGCGCGCGCGGCTCGACCCTGATGACCTGCTACGTCCTCACGGCCGCCGGCGACAAGGCCGAGGTCAGCTCGCTGAACCGCGACACCCGCGCCAGTTTCTCGGCCGCGGACGGCTTCGAGCCGGCACATTTCCCGAAGATCCTCATACCGGACCGCCTCGGCGACTACCTCGACGTCGTCTTCGAGTTCAAGGGCGCCGGCACCCTCGAGGTGGCCGAGGTGCGCTTCTACAACAACGAGGCCATCCAGTCGCTCTACCAGGGCCGCATCGAGGTGCGCGAGTCGGACCTCGCGCAATTGCCGCCGAACGAGCGTGCCCGCGTCGACGTTCGTCCTGACAACCTGTGGAGCCTGCGCGGGGTGGCGCATCGTCTGCGCGGCAGCATCCCGCTGGCGGCCTGGGCGCAGCCGGCGCTGCTCTGGGGCAGCCTGATCCTGGTGCTCTTCGCCGGTATCCTCGCCCTGATGATCATCCTGCGGCGCCAGTGGGCCGAGCACGAACGCTTCGGCTTCCCGATGCTGATATTCCCGCGCACCCTCCTCGAGGAAGAGGCCGGGCCCGACGGCTGCCTGCACTTCACCGTCTTCCGCAAACGCTCGATGTGGGTCGGCTTCGGCATCTCCGTGTTCATGATCGGCCTGGTCGGCCTGCACCACTACTTCAATACGCCCTACCTGAAGACCGAGCTGGACATCACCAAGTTCGTGCAGAACCACCGACCCCTGCTGTCGTTCTTCCGGGGCTTCTACTGGCACCCCTTCAACATCTCCCTGATGATCCTGCCGATCGCCTTCTTCATCGAGCTGGAGCTCCTGGGCAGCATCCTGCTCTGCTTCCTGGTCTGCTCGCTGCCCTTCTACATGCGCGAGGAGATGTTCACCAGCTGGCGGTCGATCAAGGACTTCCCCTTCATCCAAGAGCAGCACACCGGCGCCTACATGGCCCTGGCGGTGATTGCCCTGTACGCCGGCCGGCGGCACCTCGTCGAGGTCGTTCGGCGGGCCCTGGGGCGGTCGAGCCAGGTCGACGACCGTGACGAGGGCTGGACCTACCGGAAGGCCCTGATCGTGCTGATCGGCTCGGTGTTCTTCCTGTGCTTCTGGATGCAGTACGTCGGCGTGGGCTTCTGGAAGGGCCTCCTCTACGTCGCCTTCATCCTCGCCTGCGCCATCTCGACGGCCCGCATCCGTGTCGAGTGCGGTGCGCCGTGGACCTACCTGACGCCGTACACGCCGCTGATCATCTTCACGGCCTTCGGCGGGGCGCATCTGTTTGGGATTGACATGTTCGTCATCATGATCGTCTCCGGCGGCTTCCTCTGTTCGGCCTCGTATCTGATGTGTGCGCCGACGCAGGTCGAGATGCTCCAGCTCGGCCGGCTCCTGAACGTTCGGGCACAGTGTCTGAACCGCGGCCTGATCCTGGGCGCCGTCGGCGGCCTGGTTATCAGCGGCGTGTTCCTGCTCTCGGTGGCCTACAGCCGCGGCGGCATGAATGTCTCCTACATCGGCGACTGGGCCGCCAACCAGGCCTTCCAGGTGCGCCTGGTCACCGCCGAGGTCGGCTATCAGGACCAGCGTTACCAGAAGAGCCTGGACGAGAAGCGCCCCTTCGAGGTGGATATCAAGCGTCCGAAGGCCTGGGCGCTGGGGATCTCCTTCGTGGTGACCCTGCTGCTGTTCGTCGCCAAGAGCCTGTGGGTCGGCTTCCCGCTGCATCCGGTCGGTTACATCCTGGCCAATACCTACTTCATCAACATGGTCTGGGGATCGCTGTTCACGGCCATGGTGGTGAAGTTCCTGGCCTTGAAGATCGGCGGCGTGATGGTGGTGCGTAACGTCCTGCGCCCCTTCTTCGTCGGCATGTTCCTCGGCGCCATCGCCAGCTACCTGCTCTGGGACGCGCTGGCCCTGGGTCTGCAGGCCTTCGGGATCATGGACACCTTCCATGTACCCCACATCTTCTGAGGTCGGCGGCGCAGGCTGATGAGCGCCGGCATCGGCATCGTGTCGGGCCATGGCCGCGCCGATGAGTACGGCAACGTCCGAACCGTCAAGAGCGATACGACGACAGACAACAGCCCATGAAGAACTGGCTCGCATCGACAGCGTGGATTCTGGCTGGCCTGGCCGTCGCCGTGGTCATCGGCGTCGGCTACAACCAGCTCCTCGCGCCGCGCCAGGCGACCCTGTCGCCGACCTACGCGGAGACGCCCGACTACGCCGGCATCACGGCGCGGATCACCGGGACGGCCCTGCGGGCCGACCTGGAGGCCTATGCCGCCCTCGGCAGCCGCTTCACCGGCTCGGCGGGTTTCTACCGCACCGCCGAGCAGGTCGAGCGGCGCCTGCGCGACCTCGGCTGCCGCATCGTCATCCAGGAGCACGAGGTCGTGGTGCCGGTGACTCGCTTCTGCCGCCTGCTCGACGCCGCCGGCCAGCCGGTCCCCGGTATCACCATCCACCCGTACTACCCGAACCGCCTGCGCACCGCGACGACGCCGCCCGAGGGCATCACCGGCACCGTCGTCTTCAAGGGCAGCCCGCTGGAGGATGACAAGATCCCGGCCCTCGACCAGGCCGCCGGGAATATCATGCTCCTGCGCCTGCAGGAGCGCTTCCAGGACTACGCCAACTTCGGGGCGCGCGCCATCCTGTACTTCCAGGACGAGGAGAACAGCCCCAAGCCGGCCTACTATCGCCGCCGCGATTCGCACGCCTCGGTGGATGTCCCGGTCTTCCTGATCCGCGGCGACCACCGGCCGCTGGTCGGCCAGCGCCTGACGGTCCAGGCCCGCGTCGACTGGGAGCGCGTGCCGGTGAAGAACCTCCTGGCGATCATGGATGCCGATCCGAGCCTGGAGGCCGAGCGTGGCGAGACCCTGGTGGTCAGCGCCGGCTACGACGCCTGGAGCCCGGTTCCCGACCTGGCGCCGGGGGCGCGGCAGCTCCTCGGCCTGCAGGCCCTGCTGCAGACCGCCGAGCACTTCGCCCGGAGTGCCAACCGCGAGCGTTTCCGTCGCAAGGTGGTCTTCGTGGTGCATGGCGGCATGGGCCAGGCCCTCGCCGGCAGCCGCCAGCTCACCAGCGCCCTGGGGCCGGTCAACGAGCCCGGTAAGCACCTCGAGGAGCGCGCCAGGGAGCGTGCCGAGCTGGAGCGCGAGCGTGCCGACCTGGAGGCCCTCCTCGAGCTGGTGCCGCGCTATTTTGACGAGGTCGACAACCGCGTCGCCAACGCCCGCTTCTGGGAGGGCCGCAAGAGCACCCTGGCGGTCTTCCGGCAGGAGCTGTCGCTGTGTCTGGACGAGGTCGGCCTGCGGGCCGAGGAGGACGCCCTGCAGGCGCGTCTCGAGTGGATCCGCGCCGGCAAGCGCGCCGGGGCGCAGCTTGACGAGTACCTCGCCAAGAACAAGCGGGCCCAGATCTACGCCAGCATGACCAGCGCCAAGCCGTACATGCTGGTGCGGCCCTTCCTCGATCCCACGGCCGGCGGCTACCGCGACTTCTATGAGCCCGAGGCCGCCTGGGATCCCGGCGAGCCGACCCGCACCGCCCACGGCAGCGTCCGCCACGCCCGGCTCTACGAGCCCGATTACCATACCTTCGTCCGCGAACGCCTCGAGGCCTTCATGGTGCGCCTCGAACGCCGCCTCGAACGCAACGCCTTCGCCCTGCGCCAGGCCGCCCAGGACGACGAGGTCTTCCGCGAGATCCGCGGCGCCAAGGGCGAACGGCGGATCCTCAGCATCGACCTCGACTTCTCCGACAAGACACGCCAGCTCACCCTCTCCAGCGGCAGTTGGTGGTTCAGCCCGCGGGTCATACCCGCCGACCGCGATATCGAGCTGCAGTTCAAGTACGCCCAGGAGCAGCTCTTCCCGGACCTCCCCGAGAAAGAGCGCTTCGTCAGCCGCGTCGCCAGCGGCGACTCCTGGGGGCTCGGCGTCTACCGCTCCTTCTATGACCTCCACGCCACCCTGATGACCTTCCAGGGCTACACCAGTTTCCTGCTCTCGACCAACGGCGACGACCGCGAGTTCTTCGCCTGTCCGGTGGACACCCCCGAGGACATCAACTGGGACAACGTCGCGGCGCAGGAGCGCATCATCGCCGGCGGTCTGGAGCAGCTCGCCCTGGGGCGCGGCAAGATCGTGCCGACGAGCCTCCCGGCGCAGACCCGCGACTTCCGCGGCATCACCACCAGCGTGCGCGGCAACTCGCTGGTGCCGAGTCACCCCGAGGGCAACACCGTCGTGCAGCTCGTGGGCGGCTTCTGGGGCCCGGGGAGCTGGGTGCACTACAGCAACGGCGGCGGCTACTGGTCGGCCTTCGGCGATCCCTACCCGGTCACCATGGCCGACGACATCGGGCGCTTCACCTTCCGCGGCACCTTCGCGCCACGCTCGTGGCTCCTCGACTTCCATGCCGTGCGCACTGACCCCGAGACCGGCGACATCACCTGGATCCGCGATCTGGGCTACGAGGCGAAGTACCCGACCCAGAACCGCCGCGTCTACCAGGTCGCGGAGCTGACCCGCATCGTCATGTTCCGCTGTGCGCCGGTGCACATCTTCCGCGCCGAGAACCCGAAGCGCATGCAGCTCTACGACCGCGTCGAGGCGCGTCTCGTGCGCGGTTTCGCGCAGCCCAAGAGGCTCTTCAGCGAGAGCTTCTACGCCGGCGAGAATGTCCTCTACCTCGAGCCGGATGCCGAGTTCTACCCGACCTACCTCTCGGGCTCGCCCGAGAACCCCGGCCTCCTGCGCATCGCCGGCATCGGTCTGAACATGACCCCGGACGACTACGCCAAGATCACGGCCGACGACTACGAGATCGACGGTCGCGGCTACCTCGCCGCCGATGCCACCTTCCTCTACCACCCCGAGGACGACCTGGCGCGCAGCATGAGCGCGATCAACTCGCGTCGCGAGATGAAGTACGGCGACTTCAACCTCCTCGACGAGCCCACCCGCCAGAGCATCGCGGGCGCCCGCGCCCTGGCCCTGGAAGCCCAGGAGCTGCGCCAGCAGGGCCGGCACTACGAGGCCTACCAGTCCATGCAGGACAGCCTGGCCTACTCCACCACCGTCCACCCGGTCATCCGCAACAGCAAGGCCGAGGCGGTCTACGGCATCGTCTTCTACCTGCTCCTGCTCATCCCCTTCGCCTTCTTCGCCGAGAAACTGGTGATCGGCAGCAGCGACGTGCGCTGGCAGATCGCCTGGGTCGGCCTGATCTTCCTGGCCGTCTTCATGGTCCTGCGCGAAATCCACCCGGCCTTCGAGATCGTGCGTTCCAGCTTCATGATCCTGCTCGGCTTCATCACCATGATCCTGAGCATCCTGGTGACGGCCTTCCTGGGCGGCAAGTTCCGCGCGGCGGTGGTCGAGTATCAGAAGATCATGCACGGCCAGCAGGCCGCCGCCGATGTCACCAAGGCGGGCGCCGCCATGACCGGCTTCCTGCTCGGCATCAACAACATGCGCAAGCGCAAGGTGCGTACGGCCCTGACCGCGATCACCCTGGTGCTGATCACCTTCGTGATGATCTGCTTCACGGCCGTGGAGAGCGACCACGTCGATGTCATGTACCCCACCGGCAAGGCCCCCTACACCGGCCTGGAAATCCGCCGCAACACCCTGGCTCACCTCGGCAACCAGACCACCGTCCTGGTGCAGGCCTTCGAGAACGAGTATGACGTCTCGGTGCGCTACTGGGATGTCCAGGGCCTCTGGGGCATGATGCCGCTGAACAAGAGCCTCGAGAGCACCACCTACATCAGCCCCGACGAGGTCGATAACCTCCCGGTGACTCTGGTGCGCAGCCAGGCCGGCGAGCCGCTGCGATGGACCGCACGGGGCAGCATGGACGTCAGCCCGTCGCCGGACTTCGACGCCGCGGCCGTCCTCGTCTGCGGCCCGCAGTGGTTCGTCACCGAGAGTGAGCGCAGCGTCATCCTCAGCCTCGAGGCCGCTGTCGCGCTGGGGATCACCCCCGAGAGCGTCCGCTCGGCCGAGAAGCCCGTGGTGAGCCTCGGCGGCAAGGACTTCGCGGTGATCAACCTCTTCGACGCCGCCCGGCTTCAGGCCGCCACCACCGCCAAGGGCAAGCCGGTGACGCCCCTGGACCTGGTTGCCGAGCAGGCGCACAGCCTGTCACTGCAGCAGGCCGAGCGCTCGCGCCGGAAGGCCCTGGCGGCCGAGGGCAAGACCCGCACCGCCATCGACGGCATCCTCGCCGACGAGCGCGCCGCCCGCCCGGCCCGCGAGCCGGTGCGCCTGCCGGCGGCCGAGCTGGTGCTCTTCCCGAAGCAGCGCCAGCCGGTGCCGGAAGCCATCGTCAGCCTGTTCAAGGGCAAACTCCGTGTCGGCCAGCGCGAGCCGATCAACTTCGACCGCATGTTCCTCACCCGCACGCCGCCGCATGTCGACGACACCACGCACAAGCACTACTGGTTCCGCGACGACGAGCCGGACACCTGTTTCATCCCTGACCGCATGGCCGGCGAGATGAAGATCACGCCGGCGATGGTCGAGGCCGGCAATGTGCGCATCAGTGTCGAGGGCACGGTCCTGACCGTCAAGGGCATCTACGACGCCGCCCGCTTCGACCAGATCAGTGACCTCGACGGCGAGTCGCTGGCGCCGTACGACGTCGAGTCGATCGTCGGCCGGCCGCAGGAGGACGGCGCCGACGAGGACGAGATGCCCGAGATGATGAAGCGCCTCAGCGGCGGCGATATCATCATCTGCAACAGCCGCTCGCGCACCAGCGGCTGGCACGTGCCCTCGATCGCCATCGACTTCAGCAAGGCCGGCAGCCACAAGCGCGTCCGCGATATCCTCGACCGCTACCTCGAGAAGACCGGCTCGAAGGCCTTCTTCGGCATCGGCGATACCGCCTACTTCGGCGCCAAGTTCCGGCGACCGCGCGGCGCTAACTACCTCGAGCTGCTCATACCCCTCCTGATCGCCTCGCTGACGGTGCTGAACACCATGCGCGGCAGCGTCTACGAACGCAAGGACGAGATCTACGTCTACAACGCCGTGGGGCTGAATCCCTCGCACGTCTTCTTCCTGTTCATCGCCGAGGCCTGCGTCTACGCTGTCGTCGGCGCCCTCGGCGGCTACCTGGTCGCCAACCTCGCCGGCAAGGTGGTGGCCCTGCTGGGCCTGGATGTCGGCCTGACCATCAACTACTCGAGCATCTACGCGGTGATGTACTCGGTGGTGATCATGGTGGCGGTGCTGGTCTCGACCTGGTTCCCGGCGCGCGCCGCGGCGCGCCTGGCGGCGCCGGCCGACGAGATGAAGTGGCGCGTGCCCCCGCCCGTCGACGGCGTCATCCGTTTCGACCTGCCCTTCACCTTCAACGCCCGCGACCGCGTCGCCATCGTCGCCTATTTCATGGGCTGGTTCGACGAGTTCGGCGAGGGCTCCAGCGGCAAGTTCTACTGCTCGAAGCCGACCTGCGGCCTGGAGAAGGTCGATGGCAAGGCGGCGAGCTGCGTGCGCACCACCACCTGGCTGCGGCCCTACGACCTCGGCGTCAGTCAGGAGATGGCCATCCACCTCAGTGAGGACGCCCGCACCGGCCAGACCATGGCCCGCATGACCCTGAAGCACCTCTCCGGCGGTGCCTCG
This sequence comes from Lentisphaerota bacterium, assembly GCA_012514865.1. Classification (GTDB taxonomy): domain Bacteria; phylum Verrucomicrobiota; class Lentisphaeria; order Oligosphaerales; family JAFGRS01; genus JAGVUW01. The sequence goes on from JAAYZO010000930.1 coordinate 12,119, forward strand.
GCCTGGGTGCGCACGAACTACCTCTTCCTGCGCATCCTGCGCAAGCACTTCCTGGACTGGCGCGTCGTACCGCCGGCCGAGAAGTTCGCCTATCTTCAGCGGGCCCGGTCCCTGCTCGGCGCTGCGCCCGAGCTGATCGACGAGGCCCAGCGCCGCCATGACGAGGAGGACGCCGCCGCGGCACCGCCGGCGGCGGCCGACGCGGCCGGCAGCCCCGCTTCAGCTACGGAGGGCAACCACGGTGAGTAACGGCGCCCGCCAAGCCCGCGACCAGGAACTGGAGCTCTACCGCTCCATCCTCGATGAGCCGACCGAATACCGCGACGGCTTCACCTGGACCACCATGCTCGGCGCGCTCTTCTGCGGCGTGCTCATGCTCCCGGGTGCGATCTACCTCGGCCTCATCAACGGCGGCGGCCTCGGCGCCGCCCCCTGGGTGACCCTGATCATCTTCAGCGAGGTCAGCCGCCGCGCCATGAAGACTCTCAACCGCCAGGAGGTCGTCCTGCTCCTGGCCGTCGCCGGAGCCATGATGGGCGCCCAGACCGGGCTCTTCGGCGCTTTCGTCAAACGCGCCTACATCGTGCGCAGCGACCCCGTCATCGCCGCCGGCCTGGCCGGGCAGTTCCCCTCCTGGTGGGCACCGTCGGCCGACTCCACGGCGCTCTCGGAGCGCACCTTCCTGCACCGCGACTGGCTGGTGCCCTTCCTCGTCTTCGGCATCGCCACCTGGGTGCTCGGTTTCATCAAGAACTACACCCTCGGCTACGGCCTCTTCCGGCTGACCAGCGACTTCGAGAAGCTGCCCTTCCCGTTCGCGCCGATCTCGGCCCAGGGCGCCATGGCCATCGCAGAGGCCGGCGACCGCAAGAACGCCTGGAAGTGGCGCGCCTTCTCCTCCGGAACCATGGTCGGCATCGCCTTCGGCATCTTCTACGTCGGACTGCCCGTCGTCACCGGCGCCTTCCTCGCCAAGCCCCTGATGCTCTTCCCCATACCCTGGTACGACGCCACCACCATCACCGAGGGTATCCTCCCGGCGGTGCCCACCGGCATCATCTGGAACCTCTCCCTGGTCATCACCGGCATGATCATACCCTGGCGCGCCGTGCAGGGCACCGCCCTGGCCATCCTGGTGACCTTCATCCTCAACCCGATCCTGGTCAAGACCGGCCTGCTCAGTACCTGGCAGCCCGGCATGGGCACCGTCGACACCGGCATCGCCAACAGCGTCGACTTCTACTTCTCCTTCGGCATCGGCTGCGCCTTCGGCATCGCCATCGTCAGCCTCGGCCAGACCGCCAAGGCCATGGTCGACAGCCTGCGCCAGCAGCGCCGCCAGCGCCGCGAGCTGTTTAAGGACCGCCGCGACCCGTGGGCCACTCCGCCCGGCCGCGGCGACTGGTCGCTGAAGCTCTGCCTGGCCGGCTATACCATCGCGGCCACCGGCATGTGCGTCCTCTGCAAGATGCTCGTGCCCGACTTCCCGGTCATGTTCCTCGTCTTCTTCGCCTTCATCTTCACGCCCGTCCTCTCCTACCTCAATGCCCGCATGATCGCGGTCAACGGCCAGCACGTCGATATTCCTTTCATTAAAGAGGGCGCCATCCTGCTCTCCGGCACTCAGGGCCTGAATGTCTGGCTGGCGCCGTTCCCCGAGGAGAACTTCGGCGCCATGGCGGCGAGCTTCCGGGTCAAGGAGCTGACCGGCACGCGCTTCACCAGCTACCTCAAGCTCGACCTCTTCCGTATGCCCCTGACGATCCTCCTGGGCTTCGTCTTCTGGAGCTTCATCTGGCACTCCAGCGAGATCCCGTCGTCGATGTTTCCCTGGACCGAGGTGATGTGGGACCAGCAGGTCAAGCAGAGCCTGATCATGTGGTCGGCGACCACCGGCGACGGCCTCGTCGAGACCATGTTCGACAAGGCCTTCAAGCCGGCCATCCTCGGCATCGGCACCGCCTCGACCGTGATCATGTTCGTCATCCTGCGGCACTTCGGGGCACCGATCATGTTCGTCTATGGCTTCGTCCGCGGTATCGGCGGGAGCTGCCACCACTTCATCCTCGAGATCGTCGGGGCCCTCGTGGCGCGCTTCTACCTGCATCGCAAGTTCGGCCGTGAGCGCGTCCTGAAGATCCTGCCGGTGGTCATGGCCGGCTACCTCGTCGGCGAGGGCCTGGTCGGCATGGCCTGCGTAGCGGTGACCCTGATCACGAAGGCGGTCTCGGGGCTGCCCCTGTAGCGTTTTCCAAGGGGCCGCCCGTGCCGATGGGCGGCGTCGAACCACGTGGTGAGTCCGATGGCAGACAACACAACGAGGCAGACGGCGGGCGCCGCGGCGCCGGTGCGCGAGCAGGTCATCCTGCCCTGGCCGGTCGCCATTCGCATCACGCTGCGCGGCCTGAAGATCCGTCTCGGCCGCGCCCTCATCACCATGAGCGGCGTCGTCCTGGGCATCGCCTTCCTCATGAGCGTCCTCACCGGCGAACGCCTCAAGCTCGGCCTGGCCGAGGAGACCCGCACCAAGACCGAGGTGGCGCGCCTGGTGAAGCTGGTCGAGGACGAAATCGGCAGCATCCCCGGCCGACGCCTCGGCATCGTCGTCAGCGCCTCGCCCTCGGAACGGCACCTCCAGCGCCTCCTCGAGCGCCTCGCGGCGCAGGCCGACCCCGGGGCCATGCCGGTGTTCTGCACCCGCACGGACCGCCTCGAGGCCGCCCCCAATGCCAAGCTCGATGACCTCTTCAGCCGCCCCGCCTTCAAACGCGTCGATACCCTCGAGGACCTCTTCCGCGACAGCCATGTGGTCCTGCTCCTCAGCCCGGACCTGCCCCTGCCGAGCCCCGCCGACATGGTGCCGCACCTCCAGCGCATGCGCCAGCCTGTCCTCCTGGACTACTTCGTCGGGCGCTACCGTGAGGCCGACCTCCGAGCCCTCGACGAACGCGTCGTCTACGCCTCGCTGAGCTACGTCCCCGGCGAGGAGGAGGCGGCCCGGCTCGCCAAACGCCACCACGACCAGGCGGCGCGCCAGATGTGGATCACCGTGGTGTCGATCCTGGTCACCGTCATCGGCATCTCCAATGCCATGCTCATGAGTGTCACCGAGCGCATCCGCGAGATCGGCACGATGAAGTGCCTCGGCGCCCTCTCGGGCTTCGTCGTCAAGCTCTTCCTGGTGGAGAGCTTCCTGATCGGCGTCCTGGGCGCCATCATCGGCACCCTCCTCGGCTTCGTGGTGCCCCTGCTGGCCTATATGCTCAGCGCCGGCGTCGGCCTGGTCATGGCCAGCGCGCCCTTCGCCACCCTGGCGCTGTGCGGACTCGGGTCGGTCCTGGTCGGGACTGCCTTGGCGATCGTGGCGGCGATCTACCCCGCCGTCGTCGCCGCCAGGATGGTTCCCGCCGATGCCCTGCGGACGAATGTGTGAGGCCTGCCCCGGCGGTCGACGCGGCCGGCGCCGCGGACGCCACCGGAGCGCTGGATGGACCCGAGGCGGACGCCGCCGACAGGGCCAGTCTTAGGAAGGTTGGTATGGCCGAAGACGTCAACCTATCGCCGAACGAGAGCCGCGAGTTCCTCTTCACCGCCGACCGGCAGGAGGGGCAGCGGACCATCGTGCAGACGCATGACGTGCGCAAGGTCTACCGCATGGGCCGCATCGAGGTCCAGGCCCTGCGCGGCGTCAGCATCTCGATCTTCGAGAGCGAGTTCCTCGCCATCATGGGGCCGTCCGGCTCGGGCAAGAGCACCTTCTTCAACATGATCGGCGGCCTGGACAAGCCCTCCGGCGGCAAGGTCTACATCGACGAGGTCGATATCGCCCAGCTCGATGCCTTCGAGCTGGCCTGGCTGCGCTGCCGCAAGATCGGCTATATCTTCCAGTCGTTCAATCTCATACCGGTGATGACCTGCCTCGAGAATGTGATGCTGCCGATGACCTTCGCCGGCGTCCCCAACGACGACGCCATGGAACAGGCCATCGGCATCCTCAAACAGGTCGGCCTCGGCCACCGCCTCACCCACAAGCCGCCGCAGATGTCCGGCGGCCAGCAGCAGCGCATCGCCGTCGCCCGCGCCCTCGCCAACCGACCCGCCATCATCCTGGCCGACGAACCTACCGCCAACCTCGACATGAAGACCGGCCAGGAGATCATTGACCTCCTCGTCGGACTCTGCCACGACCTGCGCGTGACCGTCATCTGCGCCACCCACGACATGAAGATGCTCGACAAGTGCGACCGCGTCGTCTGGATCCGCGACGGCCTCTGCGACCGGATCGAGGACCGCGCCAATATCGATATCCAGGTCGGAGCCCTGACCCATGAGTGAGAAGCGGGTGCTGATCCATACCGAGGACGTCCGCCGGCACTACCGCCTCGGCGATGAGGTCGTCCGCGCCCTCGATGGCGTCACCGCCGATATCTACGAGGGGGAGTTCCTCTCGATCATGGGGCCGTCCGGCTCCGGCAAGAGTACCTTCTTCAACATGCTCGGCGGACTCGACCGCCCGACCTCGGGCAAGATCTTCATGAACGGCCAGGATATCAGCCGGCTCTCCGAACGCCAGCAGGCCTTCCTGCGCTGCCATAACATCGGCTACATCTTCCAGACCTTTAACCTCATCCCGGTGATGAGCGCGGTCGAGAATGTCTCGCTGCCCCTGATCTTCTCAGGCATGCCCCTGCAGGAGGCCCACGACAAGGCCGCCGAGACCCTCGCCTCGGTCGGCCTCGGCGACCGCATCGACCACCACCCGTTCGAACTCTCCGGCGGCCAGCAGCAGCGCGTCGCCGTCGCCCGCGCCCTCGCCAACGACCCGCGGCTGATCCTCGCCGATGAGCCTACCGGCAACCTCGACCTGCGCACCGGACAGGAAATCATCACCCTCCTGCATCGCCTCAAAGAGACCCGCGGCGTCACCATCATCAGCGCCACCCACGACATGAAGATGCTCAGCAACTCCGACCGCGTCCTCTGGATCCTCGACGGCAAGGTCGATAAGATCATGGGCCGCGAGGACCTGAAGATCCACGTCGGCACCATGGACGGCGAAGAGCTGGCCTGAGCCGCCCCCCAATCCGCAAAGACCGGAGTGAGGACTTGTCCTCCTTGTCCTGGTCGTAATCCTGCTCGTCATCCTCTGCGGCTGGCGTTCCGGCGGAGGCGCTGTGCTCAGTCGCCTCCCGCCCCTGGTTGGGGCTTGGTCCCATCCCAATCGCTATCGCTATCGGGATCGGGATCGACTGGCTGGCGCGCCATCACGGGTCCCGGGCCGAACGATGGACACCGTCACGTGCTGTGGCCTTCTCATACACCCACGCGACGCAGCCGATCGCCAATCCATAGACGTCCTGTCTCTCGTGTCCGAGTCGGGCGGCTCCCCTATCCCAACGG
>JAAYZO010000931.1 GCA_012514865.1 Lentisphaerota bacterium
GGTCGGGGGGTCAGCGTTGGGCGTTGGACGTTGGGCGTTCAGCGTTGGGCGTTGCCTCTTCCGGGGGGCGGGGGTCGGGGGGTCAGCGTTGGGCGTTGGACGTTGGGCGTTCAGCGTTGGGCGTTGCCTCTTCCGAGGGTCGAGGGGTCGAGGGTCGAGGGCGTTCTCTTTGCAGAACGCCTCGCGAGCGGTGTCTCACCGTGTTCTGTCCGGCGCGCGACGCCAGTCGTCTCCCGGGCGCCGTGGACCTACTCGGTCTGCGCCGGAGGCCACGTTCGTATGGAAGACCGCGCCGTGGCGGTGTCGACGCCGCCACGGCGCGCGGACGCCTTCGCGTCTGGGGCATATCCCTCAGAGCGCGACGAAGCGCCGCAGGGCGGCGGGCCGTGCCGCGACGTCGAGGATGCGCCGGATAGCCAGGCTCTCGCGGCGGTCGATGCTGGGCTGGCCCGACGCGAAGAAGTCCAGGATGGCCGCGGCCATGTCGACGAAGATGCGGCTGCTGTCGATGGGGATGTAGGTCGTGCCGCGGGCAGTGGTCAGGGCCGCGGCGAAGGGCGTGTTGGCGTTGGTGTAGACATGGACGACGGCGGTGCGCCCGCCGCTGAAGTTGATCAGGAGCTGGCTCTCGTCGCCGCTGCCGCGGCGCATCAGGCTCTCGGCCTCGTGGCCGAGACAGCTCACGGCGATCTCGACCGGGTGGATGGCATACTCGTCGAAGGACCGCCCGCCGCCCCAGGCGACGAGGTGGCGGACCGGGCTCTCCGGGTTGGCGCGGGCGGCGGCCTGGACCGCCGTGTAACGCAGCGCCGAGCTGGTCTGCACCGGGGCGCCATAGCGGTCGGCCAGGGCGAAGATGCGCCGGGCGGTGGCCAGGTCGGGGGCGAAGGTCTTGTCGACGTAGGTCGGCTTGCCAAAGGGCAGCACCATGCGGCACAGCTCGAGGTGGACCTCGGGATTCGAGGGGGCCAGGATGGCGTAGGCGTCGACCTCGCGGTCGAGGGCGGCCAGGTCCGCAAGGTACGGCACGTCGTTCTTCGCCGCCCAGGCGCGTCCGTCGGCCTCGTCCAGAGACACACAGCCGCCGACAGACCAGCCGCGCGCGGCCAGGTCGCCGCGCAGGGCCTTCAGGTAGACATTGGCGTGGAAGTTCTCGAGCTTCAGATCCACGAAGCCGATGCGCTTGCCGGTGCTCACGGTCGTTCTCCTTGGCCATCCGCGGGGCCTCGCCGGCCGCGCCGCGACGGCGCGCCCGGAGGCCCCGCTCCTGCGGCCACCATAGCCGCGCTTCACGGTCCGGCAAGAGGCCGCGACCCGCGGCGCTGGCGGCGCCGCGTACGGCTCGCGGGCGCGTTCGCGCCTGTGGACGCTCGCCCTCCACAGGCCGGGGTGGGCGGCGCTGGCGGCGCCGCTGCGGCTCGCGGGCGCGTGCGCGCCTGTGGACGCTCGCCCTCCACAGACCGGGGTGGGCGGCGCTGGCGGCGCCGCTGCGCGAACGCGGCCCGCCGGAAAGGGACACCAGCGACCCAAGGGACTCCAGGATGGGGATCGCCGCCGCCACCGGTGTCCCTGATGTCCCTGAGGTCCCTGGTGTCCCTGATGTCCCTGATGTCCTTGGTGTCCCCGGCGTCCCCGGCGATTGCCGCGGCCTGGGCGCTGGGGGCGGCGCGGGGCTATGGTACTGGCGCTCGCGCGCCGGCCGTCGCCGCCGCGGCGGTACTCTACGGACGGAGCCATGGCCATCGAGGCACCCAGCCCCACCCCATCACCGACGCCGGAGGCCCTGCGGCTGCCGCTGGTCGCCGCCCCGATGGCCGGCCTGACACACAGCGCTTTCCGACGGCTGGTCGGCGAACTCGGCGGCGCCGCGGCGCTCACCAGCGAGATGCTGGCCGGGACCCGCCTCCTGGTCGAGCGGCCTGACTCGCCCTACCTCCGGCGCCGTCCCGGCGATGGCCCGGTGATCTACCAGCTCCTGTTGCGCGACGCCCGTCGCCTCGACGAGATCGTCGACCGCCTGCGGCCGTGCCATCCCGACGGGATCGACCTGAACTGCGCCTGCCCGGCCGGCGGCGTCCGTGCCCTCGGCGGCGGCGCGGCGCTGTTCGAGGACGCGCCCCGCCTGGGGGGCATCCTGCGCGAGCTGCGGCGGCTGTGGTCCGGGCCGCTGAGCGTCAAGATCCGCCTCGGGCACAGCCCGGTCGACGGATGGGAGCAGCGCCTGCGCGACCGCCTGGCGATGCTGCGTGACCACGGCGTCGACCGGCTGACCATCCACCCGCGCTTCGCCGTTGACCGCCTGACCCGCCCGGCCCGGCCGGCGCTGCTGCCATGGCTCTGCGCCGAGGCCGGCCTCCCGGTGGTCGCCAATGGCGACATCGCCGGGCCCGCGACTGTCGCCGCCCACCCCGAGTACTACGCCGCCTGCAGCGGCCTGATGCTCGGGCGCATCGCCGTCGTCCGACCCTGGATCTTCGCAGCCTGGCAGGCCGGTGCCGGCTGGTCGGCGCCCTCGGCGGCGGCCGTCTGGCGGCGCGCCGCCGACCATATCGCGGAGGACTTCCCGGCCGCCACCGCCGCGCGGCGGCTGCGCCAGTTCACCGGGTGGTACGCCCGCAACTTCGCCTATGGGCACATCCTGGCCGGGCGGGTGCGGCACCTGGAAGACCTGGCGACCCTGCGTGACGTCGCCGAGGCGTTCCTTGCCGACGACCCGGCGACGGTGGCGTCGCCGCCCCTGCACGACCTCTGAGGACACCCGGTCTGTCGGCGCCGCTCAGGGCTGTTCCAGAGTCCGGTTCTGGCACCCCTTCAGGGTGCGTGGTTCGTGGATTCGCGCTTCCGGGGGTCGGGCTGCGCGCGACCCCCGGCTACGATCTGGCACCCCTTCAGGGTGGCCGCTGACGTGGTCTCGACACCGCCCTGGCGACCCCCGCCGAGACGCGACCGGCACCGGTGTCTATCCCCGGTATCCCGGTTGTCCCCGTTGTCCCCCGTGTCCCCGTTGTCCCCCGTGTCCCCGGTGTTCCCGGCTGCAGCGCGCGGGGCGACCCGGGTGACAGCGGCGCCGGCGGTGCTATGGTACCGGTCTTTGTGCCGTGTGTCAGGCCTCGGGTCGGGGGCCCGCCGGAGAGAGTACCAGCAACGCTGAGGAGTGCGCATGTACTGGCTAGACTGGCTGATTGTCGCGATCGGGCTCCTGATCGTCATTGCCATCGGCCTGCGCACCCAGCGCTACGTCAAGGGCGTCGCCGACTTCCTCACCGCCGGCCGTGTGGCCGGCCGCTACGTCCTCTGTGTGGCCGGCGCCGAGGCCGCCATGGGGCTGATCAGCCTGGTGGCCATGTACGAGAACTACTACCAGTCCGGCTTCGCCTACGGCTTCTGGGGGGCGGTCGCCTCGCCGATCTTCATCATCCTGGGCCTCACCGGGTACTGCGTGTACCGCTTCCGCGAGACCCGCGCCATGACCATGGGGCAGTTCCTCGAGATGCGCTACAGCCGGCGCTTCCGGCTGTTCGCGGGCGTGTTGCAGGCTATCTCGGGCATTCTGAACTACGCCCTCTTCCCGGCGGTGGGGGCGCGTTTCATTGTCTACTTCTGCGACCTGCCGGTCGAGCTGAACGTCGGCGGCTGGATCTTCCCGACCTTCGCGGTGCTGATGGCCGTCTTCCTGGCCATGGCGGTGATCATCGCGACCATGGGCGGCCAGATCACCATCATGGTCACCGACTGCATCCAGGGGCTGCTCAGCTACCCGATGTACGTGGTGATCGTGGCCTTCATCCTGCTGAACTACTCCTGGTCGAAGGACATGGTCCCGGCCCTGCTGGACCGTCCGCCGGGCAAGAGCATGATCAACCCCTTCGACATCACAGGCCTGCGCGACTTCAATCTCTTCTACGTCCTGGTCGGCATCTTCAGCAGTCTGGTCAACCGCATGGGCTGGTCCGGCACGCAGGGCTACAGCGTCGCGGCGCGCAACGCGCATGAGCAGAAGATGGGCGCCGTGCTGGGTTCGTGGCGCGCCGGCTTCTCGAACATGATGTACATCCTCCTGGCCATCGTGGCTTTCACGTACCTGAACACCGACCGCTTCCAGGACGGCCCGCTGGGCGCCGACCACTGCCGCACCGAGCTGGCGGTGAAGGCGGTCCAGGACGTGGTCAAGGGCGACCACCTGGCGGTGGCCCGTGGTCAGGTCATCGACTACATCCGTACCGGCGTCGTCACGCCGGAGCTGCAGGTGCTTCTGGACAAGACGGCCGCGATCAAGGCCAAGGAAGAGGCCGACCGCGCCGCCATCCGCTACGCCGTGCACAAGGAGGACACCCCGGAGCAGGCCGCGGCCGCGGCCAAGAATGCCGCTGCCGAGGCGGCCGTCGCCGAGCACAACGCCGAGAGCCGCCAGAAGGCCCGCGAGGCGCGTATCCAGGTGGCCCGCGATGCCATTCGCGCCGTCGACCCGAGTGCCTCGCAGACCTTCGCCACCATCTTCGGACAGATGCGCGTGCCGATGGCCCTGCGCTACCTCCTGCCCATGGGCATCACCGGGCTGTTCTGCTCGCTGTGCATCTTCCTGATGCTCTCGACCGACACCACCTACCTGCACTCCTGGGGCAGCATCGTGGTTCAGGATGTCATCCTGCCGCTGCGCGGCAAGCCCTTCACGCCGAAGCAGCAGCTCACCCTCTTGCGGATCCTGATTGCCTGCGTAGCGGTGTTCGCCTTCTTCTTCAGTTGGTTCTTCGGCCAGGTCGACTACATCCTGATGTTCTTCGCGATCACCGGTGCCATCTGGCTGGGCGGCAGCGGCCCCTGCATTGTCGGCGGGCTGTACTGGAAGCGCGGCACGACGGCCGGCGCCTGGGCGGCCCTGACCTCGGGTTCGACGCTGGCCGTGGCGGCGATCGTCCTGCAGAAGACCTGGGTGGCGACGATCTACCCGTGGCTGCACCGCCGTGAGCTGGTCGACGACGTCGCCATCTGGCTGGAGACCCTCTCGCGGCCCTTCGAGCCGCTCGTCCAGTGGCGCATGAGCAGCGAGAAGTTCCCGATCAACTCGCAGGAGGTCTACGCCATCACCATGCTGGTCTCGGTGGGCCTCTACATCGTCGTCTCGCTGATCACCTCGCGCGGCGGGCGCACCTTCAACATGGACCGCCTCCTGCACCGCGGCAAGTACCACCGCGAAGGGCTCAAGCTGGAGCGGGCGCCGCTGACCTGGCGGAATGTGTTCTCGCGCCTGATCGGCATCGACAACCAGTACAGCCGAGGCGACAAGATCCTGGCCTGGTCGGTGTTCGTCTGGTCGTTCGGCTGGAGCTTCCTGTTCTGCTTTGTGACGGTGGCGATCTGGAATACGATCAGCCCGTGGAGCACGGCCGGGTGGGCGCGCTGGTTCTTCATCAACAACCTGGTCATTGCCGGTATCATCGGCGTGGTCTCGACGGTGTGGTTCACCATCGGCGGCACCATGGACCTGCGGCGGCTGTTCCGCGATCTGGCCAAGAGCGAGACGAATGTCCTCGACGACGGCCGCGTGGTTGGCCACGTCTCCGCCGACGAGGTGGCCCTGGTGGAGAAGGCCGAGCACGACAACGGCACTCCGGCGGCGCCGGCCGCCCCGGCCGCGCCGTCGTCGCCGTCGGACTCGACGCCCACGCCGCCGTCGGCGTGAGCCGCTCTTCGGCCTGGCTGCGGCACGGCGCCGCGGCCGGGCCTCCGGGAGGCTTTGCCGCCGCGATGTGGGCGCCGCGCCGGGCGGCTTTGCCCAGCGGTCGCCGCGCCCGCCGAGGGCTTTCGTATCGCGGTGCGGGCACTCGGGGCGCTGTCGCGGGTCTTCAGTCTAGGCACTGCAGGTGCGGCGGTCCGAATCCAGGTCGAGTCGGCTCGACCGGTCGGGCCCTGCGGCACCACCCACGGAGCATCGCGTCATGAAGACGGTTATCGGATTCAACGGCAGCCCACGGGTGACCGGGAACACGTCCCGGCTCGTACAGGCCATCCTGGCCGGCGCCCAGGCGGCCGGGGCCAAGACCCGCCTGGTGCACCTGGCCCGCCTCGACATGGGCGGCTGCACCGCCTGCATGGCCTGCCGTCAGCAGGCCGCCTGCTCCCAGCCCGACGACATGGGCCGCGTCGTGCAGGACGTCCTGCACGCCGACGCGATCGTCCTGGGCTCGCCGGTGTACATGTGGCAGGTCAGCGGCCAGACCAAGATGTTCATGGACCGCCTGTATCCGCTGCTGAACCCCGACTTCTCGACCCGGCTGGTGCGCCGGCCGCGGCTGGCGCTGGCCTTTACTCAGGGCCATCCGGACGGCTCGTTCTTCTGGCCCTACTTCGAGCAGACGAGCAAGGTCCTCGCCCTGCTGGGCTTCCAGGCGGTCGAGATCGTCTCGGCGACCGGCACCCGTGCGCCGGACGACGTCGAGAAGCAGGTCGCGACGCTGGTGCGCGCCCGCGAGGTCGGCACCGGCCTGGTCTGAGGGCCTTGCCAGGGCGGTGGCAGGGCTGATCGACGATCGCCTCAGCGCTCATCTGGCCACCCTGAAGGGGTGCCGGAAGCGGGCTTTCGAACAGCCCTGGGGCCGTGGGCGCTCAGGCGCCGTGGCCTGGGCGGACCAGGTTGCGGATGTCCTGGCTGATGCGGCGGACCTCGGCGATGATGCGCCCGGCGTCGAGGGTCGTGAAGGCGCGGTCGCGCAGGAGCCACTGCCCGTCGACCATCGTGTCGGTGACATCGGCGCCGCGGGCGGCGTAGACCAGGTGTGACGGGTAGTCGTAGACCGGCGTCAGGTGCGGCTGGTCGAAGTCCAGCAGGATCAGGTCGGCGGCCTTGCCGACCTCGAGCGTGCCGCAGACCTCGCCCAGGCGGAGCGCCGCGGCGCCGCGCCGGGTGGCCAGCTCCAGGGCGGTGCCGGCCGGCAGGGCGGTCGGGTCGAGGCGCATCACCTTCTGCAGCTTCGCCGCGGCATCCATTTCCTGGAAGAGGTCGAGGTTGTTGTTGCTGGCGCAGCCGTCGGTGCCCAGGCCGACGCGCAGGCCGGCCGCGAGCAGCGCCGGCAGGGGAGCCGTGCCGCTGGCCAGCTTCATGTTGCTCTCGGGGTTGTGGGCGATGGCGACGTCGTGCGTGGCCAGGCGGCCGATGTCGTCGTCGTCGAGGTGGATGGCGTGGTCGGCGAGAAGGCGCGGCGAGAGCAGGTCGAGGCTCTCCAGGTAACGCACCGGCGAGAGGCCGTGCTGCTGGCGGACGCTGGCGTCCTCGTGGGCTGTCTCGGCGAGGTGGATGACCAGGAGCACGTCCTCGTCCTCGGCCAGACGGGCGCACTGCCGCAGCAGCCCGGCCGAGCAGGTGTACGGCGCGTGCGGCTCGACCGCGATGCTCAGGCGCGGGTGGCCGCGCCAGCGCGCGATCAGGTCGCGACTGTAGCGCAGGCCGGCCTCGGGCGGGCCGTAATTCGGCGATGGGAAGTCGTAGAGGACCTCGCCCAGGATAGCCCGCAGGCCCGCCTCGGCCGTGGCCTCGGCCGCCGCCTGTTCGAAGAGGTACATATCGCAGAAGGTCGTCGTGCCGCTGGCGATCATCTCCAGGCAGGCGAGCTGCGTGCCCCAGAAGACCCACTCCCGGGTGAGGTTCTTCTCCACCGGGAAGATGTAGTGCGTCAGCCAGTCCATCAGCGGCAGGTCATCGGCCAGGCCGCGGAACAGCGTCATGGCGGCGTGGGTGTGGGCATTGACCAGGCCGGGCATGAGGAGATGACGGCGCCGGCTCAGGTCGATCGTCTCGGCGGCCGCAAAGGCGGCCTCGTCCCCGGGGTGGTATGCCCCCACCGCGGCGATGCGGCCCTGCCGCACCGCCAGCAGCCCCGGGTCGATCAGCCCGGCGGGGCCCTGCGTCAGGATGGGTCCGTTGATGAACAGGGTGTCGACCGGGCGCATGGCTGTCCTCCTCGCCGCCGCCGCGGGCGTGCCGCCGGCGGCTACCCCGCAAGATAGCGCCACACCGGGAAGGCACAACGAGGCGCCGCGGCGGCGGCGGCTACGGTGGAGAAGGGACTCAAGGGACTCAAGGGACTCAAGGGACTCAAGGGACTCAAGGGACTCAAGGGACTAATACTCTTCACTTAGAATGGTTACAGTCCA
>JAAYZO010000932.1 GCA_012514865.1 Lentisphaerota bacterium
CATCGGTGACCGTGGGATGGGGCTCGATATCGCCGTCGTAGTCGAGGTCGAGGGCGATCTGGTAGCGCTGGGGCTTCGACTCGGTGTGCCAGGGGTCGTTGAAGACACCGGGCCCCTGGTCGGTCGAGATATCCAGATACCGCTTGTTGCGTGGGTTGCCAGGGTTTGTGCCATTCTCAGGATCGCCGGGGTCCCTGTTCTGTAAGTAGCAGATCAGTTTCTCGTAGTCATTGTCATCAACCAAGACCTGGTCCTTTCCGCCGCTCCACGGCAGCACGCCGTAGTCGCTCTCGTACATGGCAATGGCGGTCTGCAGGAGCTTCATCTCCGTCAGCGCCTTCGTGCGCTTGGCATGCTGGGAGGCACTGCTGAGGGCCGGCAGGAGGAGGCCGGCGAGGATGGCGATGATGGCAATCACCACCAGCAGCTCAACCAGGGTGAACGTCTTGCGGGCTGTGCTCATGGTCTTGTCTCCAACCTTATACCTTGAAACCGCTGTGTCAGCGCTGTTTCCAACTGCAGATATCATCCTGCTTCTCTTCTGTGGTGCCGCTCTTCTTGTCGGCGCCGTAGGACCACAGGCGGTAGCCCTCGGTGCTATGGAGCTGGTAGCGGAAGGCCTCGCGGCCCCAGCCGTCGAGGTAGCGCGTTTCGTCGTCGCCGGAGAAGTCCTTGATCTTGGTGTCCTCGAGGTAGGGCCGCTCGGTCTGGGAATGCCAGAACTGGTCGAAGGGGGCCACGCTGAAGTCGACTTCAATGGTTGCACCGGCCGTTGATGGCTGCGGGTAGTAGCCACGGTCCTGGAAGTGCTCCTGGAGGGCCATCATCATGGCCTCGAGGCGGGCCTTGGTTCTGGCCTCCATCATGTTCCGCGAGACCACCGCCGAGACTCCGAGGACCATGGCCGCCAGGATGGCGATGATGGCCATGGCCGTGAGCAACTCGATGAGGGTGAAGGGCTTTCTGGACATGGTCCGCATCCTGCTTCGCTCCCGTCGGAAATCCGTTGTTCTGAATCAGCGTCGTGTCTGGGGTGACGGCGGCGTGTTCGGTGCGCCCGGTGTCGCCGGTGCGCCGAAGATCTGCTGTTGTGCCCACTGCTCGGCCTCTTGCTCCGACAGCCCCCACAGCGCCACCATCGTTTCAAGTGCGTGCCAGCTACGTTGAACGCGCTGTCCGGCGAGCTGGGCGATGCGGTCGTCGTAGGTCCGGAGTTTCATGAGGGCTTCCTTGGCGGCCCGCATGTTGCCGCCCTTGTACGCGGTGACGAAGGCGCGGTTCTCCTTGGCGCACTCGGTGAAGAGGTCCGAGAGGGCGCGGTATTTCCTGGCGGTGGCGGCGTCGCCGTCTTTGCCGGCGGCCTCGGCCTGTTGGTTCAGGGAGGCGGCCATAGCGCGGTTCTTGTCGTAGTCGGCGGCGTTGCCGGCGACGATCGGGCCGAAGATCCTGGCCTGGATCTGCTCGGGCGTGGCACCGGTCCTCTTGCCCCACTCGCCGATGGCCGCGAGGCGATCGGCCTCTTTCTCAGCCTGGCTCTTGGGCTTCTCGGGGGCCTTGGTGGCCTCCTGGCGGCCGCGGTCGGGGGCCGTGCGGGGTGCCTGGCCCCAGGCCGAGGCCAGGGCCATCAGGAGGGCTGCCAGGATGTAGGGCAGGCGTCTCATGGCTCAGTCCTCCAGGTAGCGGAAGGAGAGGATACGGAAGGCGTTCGTGGTGACATCGCGGGCGACGGTCGCCATGACGCGCTGTTCGGCCATCGGCCGACAGTAGCGCCCGGCCTGGTACTCGATCCAGTCGTCCGGCGGGGTCGCCATGCCGGGGGGCAACGGCCCGACGTCGTCGGCGGCGATGGCGCTGGCGATGATCGTGACGTAGGCGGTGCGGTCGGTGAAGAGCCCGACCATCTTGCCGATAATCTCCTCCTGGCGGGCATCGGTGGCCTGCCCGGGGAGGAGGGCCGCGAGGCTGCCATCCGTGAGCGCGCTGTACTCGAGCAGAGCGGCGCGGCCGTGCAGATGAGGATTGCCGTCAGCCCAGCGCGGGGCGCCGCTGTGGAGCGTACCGGCGGCCGCGACGAGGTCGGTGTTGCTGGTGGGCAGGGCTGTGCCCGACTGCGCCGGGTTGTCGTAGTCGCTGCCGTAGTGGAGGCCCTGCAGGAGGGGCTTCCAGACCGGTGCCGAGACCGACCAGACATTCACCAGGCCGCGCGTGGGCTGGGGTGGGCCGACGGAGAGGCGGATCTGATTCAGGAGCGGCCAGTCGCCATACTCGTAGGTGCCGATGCCGGCCGCAAGGTCGTAGCTGTGGAGGTTGATGGTTTGCCAGGGCTCGCCGCGGTGGATGGCACCCAGCTCCCAGAAGCTCTGCACGGCGCCGTTGCGGACAAAGTTGGTCGACCACGAGGTCGGGTCCGGGCTGTCCTGGTCGCCATCGCCGGGGTCGACGCAACGCGTGTTCATGGCCCCCGGCGTACCGGTGGCGGGCGCCGCCCCTGAGCTTGCCGCAGGCCCACCGACCCAGGCCCAGTCCGTCGCCAGGAGGTTGCAACGCGGGTCGTTGACCTCGGCGCTTACTTCAAAGGCCGCCCCGTGCAGGATTACCGCGGGGATGTTTGGGCTGGCTGGCAGTTCAGCCAGGTCCCAGAGGCTGGCGGGGGTCGGTTGTCCGGCCACACCGGCGACAGCAACACGCACACCGCTGATCTCGACTGCGACACCCTGCATCATCAGCATGGGGTAGGCAAGTAGGTTAAAGGTGAAGGTAACGGCCTGGCTTCCCCATGCGGTCAACGGGTAGCGATCCATGCCTACGTTGGTGGCAATAGAAGCAGGAGTGAGGCTCACTATCTGTGTTGGAGTGGTGAAGCTGGAATCGGTCGTTCGTGCAGTGACCTCAAGGCTGAGCGTGACACTGACGTTGGCGCGATCAAGTTCATAGAGGCAGGCAAGTTCAGCGGCACCTTCAATCTCCAAATCGATCTCGACATGGCTGTATGGGATTGGAAGAGGCCCCCCCATTAGGCGGCGTGCAGTGTGCCGCGTTCTGATGAAGACCTCGTTGACGAAGGGTACTGCCTCGAGGCCGACGTAGGTGGCCTTGCCGATGGAGTGGCCACCATCGTAGGGAGGTGGGGTGCTGGGGTAGTCATTTTCGGTGTCCGTGGGGGCGGTGCCGCCGACATCATCATCGAGGAAGTCGATGATATTAGCCTTGATTTGGTTGGCGGTGCTGGGGTCGGTGCCGGTCATCTGGGCGACCCAGGGGATACCGAGGGCGGCGGCGCCGGGGTAGGCGCTGCCGGCGTCGACCTTGGCGACGGGGAAGGTGCCGATGTCGATGGTGTTCCAGTCGATGTCGTTGACCGGGCAGCGGTGGTAGGCGGTGCTGCCGAAGGTCTCCTGGTAGGCCTCGGTCTCGGGGACACTCCAAGGCCGCAGGGACCAGATGAAGCGGTTCAGCCAAGGCGGGTTGACAACGAGGGGCGGTAAAAGGGGCATCGGCGTGCGAAAGCGATTGAGGATGGTATGCAGCGAGTCCCAGGCGCGGGTGTTGCCCGTGAGCCGCCGCCGGAAGGCATCGCCGTAGAGGTTGCCGAATGAGTAGCTCTGGCCGAAGTCCTCGTGGTAGGTGTCGGCGAGGGCGACCTCGCGGATGTCGAGGCCGAGCCGGGTCTCGGGCGAGCCGGAGGCTTCGGTGATGGGCGTCGTCACGCCAGTGTACGTCGGGAGGTAGCCGGTGTCGATATCGCCGATAGCAGTATTCGGGTCCAGTTTGCCGGTTTCGTCGATGACGAGGTAGGCGACCAGGCCGATGCAGGTGCGGGACTCGGGGGCGGCGCCGTGGTCGACCATGATCGGGATCCAGCCCACGGCGTTGTGAAGGTTCTCGGCCGGGGTGAAGTCGTAGGAATTGTCATTGACGCGGATGGTGGTGGCGAGGGCGTCGCGGATGTCGAACTGGGTGTTATCGACGCTGCTCCTGATCGTGCTGACACTGCCGAGGTAGCGTCCGCCGCGCTCGGTCCAGGCACTCACCGGGGGGGCGGTGGGCACGAAGAACTCGCGGCCGGGTCCGGGGTTGCCGTTGTAGCTCTCGCGCATGAAGGCGATGGCGCGTTCCACCGCCGACTCGGCCAGGAGGCGCGCCTTGATCAGGTCGGTGTTCACCCCGGCGGCGAGGCGCTCGGTGCGTGCCGTGTAGGCGAAGCTCATCGCCATGATGAGCAGGAGCGCGAGGATGCCCAGGGTCATCATCAGGGCGATGCCCCGCTGCTTGGCGCTGTGCCTGAGGCGTTTCATGCTGCGGTTCCTCGGTTCCGGTAGGCCGGCGGCGCGGGGGGTCACTGCCGGCCTCCCAGGAAGATCATCTTCGAGAAGGTCAGGGCGGCCTCGTTCTCGAGCTTCGCCTGATCCGCGGCGCTGAGGAGCTTCCAGCGCGCCAGCGTCTTGGTGTCCAGGAGGGTCAGGCGCACGTCGACCGCGTAGGGCAGGGCGGTCTCGACGGCGGCGCCGAGCCAGCTCGACTGCGGTGCCATCGCGGTGGTGTAGCTGGTGAAGGTCAGGTCGAGCACGCCGTCGATGACCTCCTGGAACTTGGTGCCGTGGTTGAAG
>JAAYZO010000933.1 GCA_012514865.1 Lentisphaerota bacterium
AGAAGACCGAAATGGATGTGGATTCCCGTCGAGTTTCCGGTGGATCCCATGATCGCTATGGGCTCTCCGGCGGCGACGTCTCGCTGGTCCCGCACGAGGATGCGCTCGGCATGGGCGTAGAGCGTGACTCCCCAGCCGTGGTTGAGGTAGAGGTGGCGGCCGTAGCCGCCGCCTTCCCGGATCCGGAAGACGCGGCCGGGGGCCGCGGCGCGGATGGGGCTGTTGAAGACGTCCACGGTGGGGGCGAGGTCGAGGCCGTTGTGGCCGGCGTTGCCGAACTGGCGGTAGTAGTCGGGCCGCTCCTTCCAGCCCTGGGTCAGGCGGCAGGAGGGGTCGCAAGGTAGGGCGAGCTGGCGCGGGAGCGCCAGGTGGGCGGGGGTTCCGGCCCAGTGCTCCGCTCGGAAGTAGCCGCGCTCGACGAGGGTGTCCACGGTGAAGGAGAGCCATTCCCGATTGTGGTAGTCGAGCAGGAAGAGGCAGGTGCCGATGACGCGGGGGTCGAGGTTGGAGTGGTAGAGCTGCAACTCGGTCAGGTAGCGCTCCGGGGACCAGTGGGCCATCCAGCCGCTGTGCGGCTGGCCGGGGAGGACGGCCTGGTCCAGTCCGACCTCGGCGATGACGATGTTGTTGTGGGGGGTGGGGCAGAGCTTGTGCTTGTAGGCGCGCCAGGGGACGTTGCCGAAGTCGGCGTAGCCGGCGGCGGACACGTACTCGTGCAGGTTGGTGGTGTCGCCGGGCTTCTGCAGGGCCCAAAGGGGCTCAAAGTCGGGCCACCAGTCCTCGGTATCGATGTGGTTGCAGAGGGGCCAGGAGACGGAGAAGTTGAGGTCCCCGGTGCGGAGGCCGTGCTGGTGCATGGCCGGCTTCCAGTGGGCGTAGTAGTCCATGAGGCGCTTCCGGTACTCCCTCCCGCGCCAGATGGGGGGCTCGTTAGGGCCGGCGTACGCGATTTCGGCGGAATCGCTTCGGTAGCCTTGATCGCGCAAGCGGGCAAAGGAATCCGCGTCGTCTTGGGCACGTTTGCGGAGGTCGCAGGAGAGGAAGTCGGCGACGGAAGCGTCCGTGTCTCGGAGCGAGTCGTAGTAGGGGCCGTCGATGATCTGGAAGAGGGTGTCGGGGGAGATGTCTGTCCAGCGCCGGACTCTGTCCGGCGCGGCGCTTTCGGTGCGGGCCATGACACATGAGGGATGAGCCTCCAGGAAGCGGTCGGCGAGGTCGGGGTTGTGGACGGGCAGGATGAGGGCTCCGGGGATCACTGGATGGCTCCTAGGGTGTAGGTGTGCGTATATTCTTGGCGCTCTCTGTGGTACTGGCGGCGGATCGCCAGGATGCGCCGGTATCCCCATAGGGGCGCGGCGTCGATCTGAACGATGTCGCCGGGCTCTGCGCCGACGTGGGGCCGGGTTGTGATCCGGCCCACGTGGGCCCCCGCCGCGTAGCGGGCGGCGAGCAGCGGCGCGATGAGCGCGGGCGCGAGGTGGTCAGCGAGCGCCTCCTCGCGGACAAGCTGCCGGGCGAAGGCCAGGCGGTTGGCCGTGTCGAGGTCTATCTCCTCGGCGTAGGTGGCCTCGTGCATGGCGATATACCAGGCGGGGGTTTCGGCGTCGTCGACCTGCCAGGAGAGGATCCGGTGCTGTCCTCCGGCGAGGTCCGGGCCGAAGGCATAGGCGCCGGCGGTGCCGGTCGGTGGGGTGAAGGCGTAGCCCTGCAGGGCGGGGTAGGAGTCGAGTGTGGCGTCCTGGGGCTGGGCGATGAGGGCGGTGCCGGTGTGTTCGAGGACGCGGCGGACGGGGGCGAGGAGCGGGGCTCCGCTCTGGATGAGGTAGGTGGGGGCGTAGCCGGGGGTGAAGAGGTAGGGGGAGC
>JAAYZO010000934.1 GCA_012514865.1 Lentisphaerota bacterium
CGCCGCGCGCATCCTGGAGGGATGCCAGATCGTAGCCGGGGGTCGACGAGCGCGTCAGCGCGAGGATACCCCCGGGGACATCGGTTTTCGCCATGCTGCATCCTGAAGGGATGCCAGAACCGCGAGCCGGTGGCGCCGCCGCGCGCATCCTGGAGGGATGCCAGAACCGCGGGCCGGTGGCGCGGCGCCGCGCGCATCCTGGAGGGATGCCAGATCGTAGCCGGGGGTCGACGAGCGCGTCAGCGCGAGGATACCCCCGGGGACATCGGTTTTCGCCTTTCCGCATCCTGGAGGGATGCCAGAACCGCGGGCCGGTGGCGCGGCGCCGCGCGGCTCACATCGCGCCGCGGCCGCTCTGGAGGAGCGTCAGCGGCTCGGCGCGGCCACTGCTGACGGCCGGCCAAAGGGCCGCGGCCAGGCACAGCGCCAGGGTGCCGGCGAAGCCCATGGCCAGGGAGCCCCACGGGATGACCAGCGGGGTCTCGAGGCCGCCGAAGAAGCTGACGTATTGCGACAGGCCGGTGCCGCACCACCCCGCCCAGAGGCCGAAGGCGAGACTCAGCAGGCAGGCGGCCAGGCCGATCAGCAGCGCCTCGGCCAGGACCAGGCGGACGAGCGCACCGCGCGTCAGGCCGACGGAACGCAGCAGGCCGAGCTCCCAGCGACGGCTGCGCACCGAGGCCATGATGGTGTTGACCACCGCCAACGAGGCGATCAGCAGGGTCACCAGCGGCAACTGGCACATGCCGCGGATGATACCGTCGGAGCGCTGGCGAATGCGCCGACCGACTTCCTCCGGGGTGCTGAGCCGCAGGGCCGTGCCGACCATCCGGGCGCCGTACTCCCAGGTGCCCTGGTCGTTGACCGGCTGGCGCCGGCCGCGGTGTCGTTCGGCGAGAGGCCGGAGGGCTTCCCCGACCTCGTCGAGGCTCGTCCCGGGCCTGGTGTCCATCCAGATGAAGTGAATCCTGTCGAGGCGGAAATCGGCGGCCACCTCACCATAGTCGGCGAAGATCATGGCGGCGGCGCGGGCGCTGCGGCGGCGCAGTCCGGAGAACTTGGTCATCCAGTGCCACCCCGGCAGGGCGACGATGCCGGCGATGGTGTACTCGACGACGTGGTCCGGGGCCTCGGGCGGGATCAGCCGGAAGCGGTCCCCGAGGCCGAGGCCGGCGGCCTGGGCGAAGTGGTCCGGCACGACGCAGTGCCGGCCGCCCTCAGCGAGGAGCCGGACGGCCTCGTCGGCGCTGCCGGCGGTGAAGCGCAGGGGCAGCAGCGGCGCCGCGCCGCCCAGTCCGGCGCGCGGGTCGAGGCCGACCACGATGACGGTGTCCTGGCGCGTCACGCTGGCGCGCTCCCCGCTGCCGGTGATGTCGTCCGCCAGGCGCGGCTGCTCGACTGCCAGAGGCAGACAGCGCGCCGGATCGACCCCGGGCAGGCGACGCACCGCGGCCATCTCTTCCGGCGGCAGGCCGCCCGTGGTGAAGGCCGCAAGGACGTCCGGGACCCAGTCGCCCGGGGTGAAAGGCGCCAGCATGGAGTACCCCCAGGTCATGGTGGCGACGTAGAGGCCCAGCCCCAGGGTCAGGGCCACGGTCGTCCCCAGGGTCCGCCAGAGGTTGTTCGAGAGCTGACTGCGGAGCAGCGCCGGGCTGAGGCCGAGGAGTCGTGCCAGCCAGGGCCCGCCCAGGGTCTCGGCCACGCCGATGACGAGGGGCGCCAGGAGGAGGAAGCCGATGGCCATGGCCGTGCAGCCGACGGCCGCATAGACCGGGTAGCGTGCCGCGTCGGGCATCGGCACCACGAAGAGCAGCAGCGGCGGCACCGCGATCAGCCCGAGGCCGCCGAAGCTCAGCGGCCAGGACAGCCGCCGTGGTGACAGGGTCGGCAGCGGCGTCGACGAGGCCTCCAGGGGGCTGACGCGGGCGGCACGCCAGGCCGGCAGGACCGACGCCGCGAGGGCCCCGCCAAAGGCGGTCAGGCCGGAAAGCAGGAGGCACCACGCCCCCAGGCGGGCGCCGTGCGGGAAGAGCCCCGGGTGGGCGACGCGCAGGCCCGCCAGGAGGCCCCAGCCGGCCGCCATGCCGCCGAGCCAGCCGACGACCGCGAAGATCAGGCTCTCGGCGACGACGGTCGCGCCGACCTGGACGCGGGTCAGCGCCACGGCCCGCAGGATGGCCAGGTGACGCAGGCGCTCCTGGACGCCCATGCTGAGGGTGGTGAAGATGATGAAGACGGCCGCCAGGAGGGCCATGCCGGTGGCGGCGTAGGCCTGCTGGCGGGCGCTGCGGCCGAGGCGGCTCTCGGCCATGCCGGCGCGGACCGCCGCGGCGTCGACGACCTCGGCCGGCGGGCTGACGGCGGCCAGGCGCGGCGCCCAGCGCCGGGCCCAGCCGGCCGCGTCCTCGCCGGGCTGGAGTCGCAGGTAGGCATACGAGGCCCCCGCCGCCGCCGCGCCGCCGATCTGCTCGGCAGCGGCCGGGGCGATGTAGAGCGCCGCGACGGGCGGCCCCCGCGGCGGCGAGCCCGGCGCGGCACCACGGCCGAGATGCGCCGACACTGCCGCCTCCTCGCTGAGGCCGACAATGCGAACGCGGTACTCGCCGCTCGGCGCCAGCA
The DNA here is from genome assembly GCA_012514865.1 of Lentisphaerota bacterium. Taxonomy (GTDB): domain Bacteria; phylum Verrucomicrobiota; class Lentisphaeria; order Oligosphaerales; family JAFGRS01; genus JAGVUW01. The sequence continues at coordinate 2,620 of JAAYZO010000934.1, forward strand.
CCCGGACGTCGTCGTCGAGGTCCAGGCCGAGGCGCTCGGCCGCTGACCGCGACAGGACCCCCTCGATCGGATCGGCGGCGCCGGCCGCCAGCCAGCGCCCGGCCGCCAGCTCGAACGGCGCCACCGCGGCATCGATGCCGACCAGCGCCGGCCCAAAGAACGGCCGCGCGAGGCCGCCGCGCGGCGCCGGGGCAACGCCATCCGCGCCGCCGGGGCGCGCGCCGCCGGGCGCATCGCCGCGCGCCGGCGGCGGCCGGACCGGACCGCGGCCCTGCGAGCCGGATGGCGGCGGCGCACCGGCCGCACCGGCGGCACCGGCGGCACCGGCCGCGCTCGCCGACCGGAACGGCTCGACACGGGCGCGCAGACGGCAGGCGCGGGTGACCTCGGCCACGGCCGCGTCCCGGCGAAGGTCCTCGATGAGTTCCGGCTGGAGCGCCGCATCGGGCCCCGGACCTGGAAGGACCAGCAGGTCGTAGCGGCCGAGAGTCTGCTCGGTCGAGTCGTCGAACTGCGAGACCAGGGCGTCATAGCCGCTGACCACCCAGACCACCACAGCGGCGGCCGCGACCGTCGCCAGCGAGGTCAGGCAGAGCCTCGCCGGGTGGTGCCGAAAGCCGGCGAGGACGAGCTGAGCGACGAGCCTCATGGGCGCACCTCCCCCGGCGCCGACGAGCCGACCAGGTCCTGGTAGCGCTGGGCCAGGGAGAGGGCGTCGTGGTACTGGTCGTCCGCGAAGGAGTCCAGGATGGCGCCGTCGCGCAGCACGACAACGCGGCGGGCCCAGCAGGCCACCGCCGGCTCGTGCGTGACCATGACGATGGTGCGCTTCTGGCGCTCGTTGAGCTGGCGCAGGAGCCGGCAGAGCTTCTGGCCGCTCACCGAGTCGAGACTCCCCGTCGGCTCATCGGCCAGGATCAGCGCCGGATCCATCGACAGAGCCCGCGCCACCGCCACGCGCTGCTGCTCACCGCCGCTGAGGGCATCGGGACGATGCCCGCGCCGTGCCGCCAGGTCGAGGTCGGTGAGGAGGCCGTCGAGCACCCCCTCGGGCAGCCCGGCGCGGCCGTCGGCCAGGGCGGGAAGCTGGATGTTCTCTTCAGCGGTGAGGCTGGGGACCAGGTTGAAGGCCTGGAAGACCAGGCCGATGTGCCGCCGGCGCACCTGCGTCAGACGCGGCTCGGACAGCGCCGAGAGGCACTCGCCCGCGACCTCGATGCGGCCGGCGTCAGGGCGGGTCAGGCCGGCCATCAGGTGCAGCAGCGTGCTCTTGCCGGAGCCGCTGGCGCCCATGACCGCGACAAAATCGCCGCGGGCCAGAGTCAGTGAGACATCGCGCAGGGCCTGCACCACGACCTGGCCCTGCCGGAAGCTCTTGCTGACCTGCTCGAGGCAAACCAGACTCGAGGAACTCGCACTCATGGCACCCCCATGGCCCTCGCAGACACTGCACCACGATCCTGCATCGACTGTCTCTCAGAAGACGGTTACGACGCCCGACCCCCGAGGCCCGACGCCCGGCCCCCGGAAGAGGCAACGCCCAACGCTGAACGCCCAACGCCCAACGTCCAACGCCCGGGGGGGCCAGACAGAACTCCGAACTCCGAACTCTGGAAAAGGCAACGCCCAACGCTGAACGCCCAACGCCCAACGTCCAACGCCCGGGGGAGCCAGGCAAGTCTCAGAACTCCGAACTCCGAACTC
>JAAYZO010000935.1 GCA_012514865.1 Lentisphaerota bacterium
GCGGGCGTGAGCCTGATGCGGACCTCATCGCCGGCGTGGACGGTCTCGGCGCGCCGGCAGGCCTTGCCGCGGAGGGTGATGTCGCCCTGCCGGATGAGCTTCTGGTAGAACGCCCGCGAGTGACCGCCAAGATGCGTCGCCAGGCACTGGTCGAGGCGCAGGCCGTCGCCCTCGTCGGGACCACGAAGACCTGCTCGACCGGTGTCGTCTCGGCGTCGCTGTCGGGGCGTTGTTCAGTGTCGGTCATGCGCGCTCGGTTCGGCTGCTTTCCCCGCTTTGAGCCGGCTTCGAGAGCCCGGGTTCCATGCCAGCCATGCGACGCCGACCAGAATCAGCGCCAGGCAGAACCACTGCGCCGAGGTCAGGCCGCCCGGACGGCTCAGGTAGTCGCCACGGCCGAACTCGACCAGGAAGCGCAGCGCGGCGTACAGCGCGAGGTACACCGGGAAGAGCCGGCCGCGCAGAGCCGCTCGGCGGTCCAGCCGCAGCAGCACCCCGCAGAGGACGAGGTTGCCAAAGGCCTCGACCCCCTGGATCGGAAAGACCGGCGCGCAGGCGAGGGCATCCGGCGGCACCACGCCGAGGAGGCGCTGCATGTACAGCGGGCCGTTGATCAGGCCGTCCGAGGTCAGACCCGGGTAGGACACTCCCAGCGGGCTGTCCGTCACACGGCCGAAACAGCAGCCGTTGAGAAGGCACCCGACGCGCCCGAAGGCGTGGCCCAAGGCCAGCGCCGGTGCCGCCATGTCGCCGATCGCCAGGAGCGGCCAGCCCTGTCGGCGGCTCCAGAAGATCACCGTCACCAGCGCCCCCAGGAAGCCGCCGTAGAAGACCAGGCCGCCATGCCAGATGGCCAGCGCCTCGAGGGGATTGGCGCTGAACTCCGCGGACCAGTTCTGCAGGACGTACAACAGACGCGCCCCGACAATCCCGCCGACCATCGCCGCCAGGGTGATGTCCGGAGCGGCCTCCACCGGCAGGCCCAGACGCGCCGCACGACGATGCAGGAGCCTATACCCGGCCAGAAAGCCGAGCGCCACGAAGATGCCATACCAGCGGATGCTCAGGCGGCCGATCTGCAGTGCGACAGGGTCCGTCATCAGACTCCCAGGGGGCTTAAGGCCGGTCTCCGGCGGGCCGTACCTTCGGACGGCCGCGCCGCGCGTTCGCGAATGTAGCCCGTGCCGCCCGGCACCGCCACCCCGCCGGCGCCGTGGACCTACTCGGGCGGCGCCGGTGACTGCGCTCGTATGAAACGTCGCGTCGTTGTGCTGTCGATGCGCCCGGCTCGTGGACGCATTCGCGTCTGTGGACACTCGCGCTCCACACCGGTGGCAAGCGATGTTTCGCCTTGCCATGGCCGGCGCCCCGGGCGCCGGTGACTGCGCTGTAGTGGCGGCTGTGCCAGCCGCTCTGACGGTCGCCGCCTGCCCTGGGAGCGCCGAGCGCCGGCGGGGCGGAGGTGGGCGCCACGAGCCGAGTGGCGCTCCCCCGGGCGCCGTTGGCGCCCGGGAGGTCCACGGTCGGCCCTGCCCTGGGAGCGCCGAGCGTCGGCTCGGCTGCCCCGCCGGGCGCCGCGCCCCCTTGTGTCCCTGTCGTCCCTTGTGTCCCTGTCGTCCCTTGCGTCCCCTTCCCAGCCGGTCCACGGGCGGCGCCGTGGACCCACTCGATCCGCGCCGCCGGCCGGCCTAGCCGCCCTGGCTGGCCGGGCTTGCCCGGCGCCAGGGGCACAGGCGCTGCTCGGCCGTGTCGATAGCGAGGAAGAGCCCGAGGCCGAGGAGGCTCATGACGACGAGGCCGGCGTACATGGCCGGGTAGTCCATCAGGGTGGCGCCGCGCAGGTGGATGTAGCATCCCAGGCCCCAGTTGGCCGCGAAGAGCTCGGCGATGTAGAGCACGGCCATGGCGGTGCCGACCGACTGGCGCAGGGCGCTGAGCACGGCCGGCAGGCTGGCCGGCAGGTAGACATAGCGCAGGAGCGACCGCCGCCGGGCGCCCAGAGCGCGGACGCTCTCGATGAGCTCCGGGCGGATCGCGGCGGCGCTGTCGCGCACGAGCACCAGGATCTGCGCGAAGAGCACCAGGGCGATCAGCAGGACCTTCGCCAGATCGCCGACGCCGAAGAGGAGCAGGATCACCGGCGCCAGGACGACCTTCGGTATGGGATAGACGAGGTAGACCATCGGCGACAGGAGCCGTCGTGCCCGCCGGCTCTGCGCCAGCAGGAGGCCCATCGGCACGGCCATGGCCGTCGCCACGGCGACCCCGCCCAGGACACGCCCCAGGCTGGCGGCAGCGTGCAGGGCCAGGCCCGCCGGCAGCTCGCGCCAGAGGACCACCGCCACTGCCGTCGGCGCCGGCAGTACCGGCCGGCCGAGGAGCCGCGCGGCGAGTTCCCAGAGGGCCGCCAGGACGAGCGTCGCCAGGGCCAGATCGCGGGGCCGTGACGTGCTCATGAGAGGGCCTCCCGAAGCTCGGCGCAGCGTTCGCGGCAGGCCGCCGAGGCACGGAAGGCGGCGTCGCAGGAATGCCGATTCTCGACGACCGTCGCCGCGACCGGACGGCCGCGGCGCAGGACCAGGATGCGCTGGCCCATGAAGACCGCCTCCTCGAGGGCGTGCGTGACGACCACGCCGGTCAGGCCCTGCTCCTGGCAGAGCCGCACAGTCAACTCCTGAAGCGCCTCGCGCGTGCGCACGTCGAGGGCCGCGAAGGGCTCGTCCATCAGCAGACGCCGCGCGGCGGTGACGAGGGTCCGCGCGATGGCACAGCGCTGCCGTTCGCCACCGGAGACCTGATGCGGATAGCGCCCGGCCAGGGCCGCGATGCCGAGTCGCTGCAGCCAGTGCTCGGCGCGCGCCGCGATGGCCGCGGTGTCGAGGGCCGGATCGGGCTGACGCCAGCGCCGCCAGGGGCGCTGCAGGCGCTGCACGCGCAGGCCCAGCTCGGCATTCCGCCGCAACGTCGACCACGGCAGCAGCTCGCAGTCCTGCAGGATGAGGCCGTTGCGGGGCGTCGGCTGCCGCAGGATCTCGCCGCCGACACGCACCACGCCCGACTGAGGCTGGAGCAGGCCCGCAATCAGCCGCAGGAGCGTGCTCTTGCCGCCGCCGGATGGCCCCAGGACCGCCCAGAACTCGCCCGGCTCAACGCGCCAGGAGAAATCCCGGAAAATCGGCGCCTCGGGGCTGTAGGCGAAGCTGACCTGGTCGAAGTCGATCATGGTGTCGCGCGCGCTCCTGGCGGGCTGACCGCGCGGACCATGGCCTCGAAGGGCGCGACCTCGCGGACGCGGCCCTGGGCCTTGAGCCACGCGCCGATGGCCTCGACCAGAGCCCGATCCGGGAGGCTGCCGGATGGGTAGTCCAGCCGCGTCATGGCCGCCGCGCACTCGGGCGACAGGAGCCGCGCCTCGACGGCCAGGCTGAGGGCCCGCGGCGGGTCGGCGTGGATGGCCGCCGCCGCACGGTCCAGAGACGCGACGAAGGCCGCGATCTCGGCCGGGCGTGCGGACACGACCGCATCACGGAAGCCGATCACGCTGCAGCAGAACGGCCGCTGGTCGACCTCGTCGGCAAGCGGTCGGGCCCCCGCCAGGACGGCCTGCGTCGCCAGGGGCTCCGGGATGACGGCCGCGGCGATGCGGCCTTCCGTAAGGAGGGCATAGCGCGCCGGCAGGGCCGGCACCGCGGTGATCGTGACCTCATCCGGTGCCATGCCGGCACTCGCGAGGAGGCGATGCAGGACATACTCGGCGATGGTGCCGATGCTGGTGGCGACGGCCTGGCCGCGGAGGTCCTCCAGGCGCTGTGCCGTGGCGCCTGGCGCCAGGAGGAGCCGGAACTGCGGCTGGCCGGGCTGCGGCACGCGCGAGTGGCGCACGGCCGTGACCGGCAGTCCGCCGGCGTGGTACAGCACCAGCGCCGCCGGGTCGGTGACCATGCCGTCGATGCGGCCGGCCTGCAGGAGCTGGTCGCGCTCGGCGGCCGAGGCGGCGTGCAGGATCTCCACCCGCAGACCGGCCTCGGCGAAGAAGCCCTCGCGCTCGGCCACCAGCATCGGCAGCGTGTCGAGGTCGGGCAGAACGCCGATCCGCAGCGGCGCCGCGGCGCGCTCGGCCGTGGCGGGACGGCAGCCGCCGCAGGCCATCAGGACAGCGGCCAGGACAAGGGCGCCGACCGGGCGCCGCCAGGAGTTGCGAGCAGACATCGTGGTCGTCCTCCAGAGTGTCATCGGCACCGCGAACCCAGACGACGCAGCGCCGCAGACCACGCCGCGCGGCGCTCCGGCGAGCTGAAGCGCACCGAGCCGATCAGCGATACGCGCACCGGCCGGTAGCCGCAGAAGCCCAGAAGCGAACGCCGCATCATGCGCACGCCCGGCGCCCCGATGCACAGGCGGTAGTACCACGGCGGCGAGTCCATCGTGCAGAGAATACGGGCGCTGCGGCCGGCCAGGAGACGCTTGGGGAAGGGACTCGAACGGCTTGTGTACTGGTAGGCGAAGCCGGGCAGGAAGAGCCGGTCAAAGAGGCCCTTCAGCAACGCCGGCGGCGTGCCCCACCACACCGGGAAGGCGATCACCAGATGCTCAGCCCAGACGAGGTCCTGCTGCAGCCTGAGCAGGTCCGGCTCGAGGGGCTGGCGTTCGCGATAGCCGTGTCGCAGGAGCGGATCGAACTGGCAGTCGGCGACATGGCATTCGCGGACCTCGTGTCCGGCCTCGCGGGCGCCCTCGGCATAGGCCCGGGCCAGGCTGGCGCAGTAGCTGTCCTTGAGCGGGTGACCGCAGAGGACCACGATGCGCCTGGGAGAATGCGTGGCGGTCATGTCGAGATGCCCTCCGTGGCGATCGGCTCCGCGGCGGCGCCCAGCAGGTCACCCAGGACGGCCTGCGCCAGGGCCGGCTCGGTGCCGCGGAAGAAGTGGTCGTCGCCCGGGAAGACGTGGATGTGGCGCGGCTCGACGCCGAGGCTCTCGAGAGCGCCGGTCGGACAGAAGACATCCGTCGGCGCCAGCCACCACCGCGGCGGCGGCGTCAGGGCCAGCCACGGCGCCAGGTCGTAGGCCAGGAGCGGCGGCGAGATGCCGGCGAGGCCC
>JAAYZO010000127.1 GCA_012514865.1 Lentisphaerota bacterium
GCACCCCTCCAGGGTGCGTGGTGCCTGGATCCACTGTCCCGGGGGTCGTGCTCTCGCGCGACCCCCGGCTACGATCTGACACCCCTTCAGGGTGACCGAGTGAGCGCCGCCGCGATCTTCAAACAGCCCTGCCGATGCCGCGAAGCTGTTGCAGGGCTGGGTTCTGGCACCCCTCCAGGGTGCGTGGTGCCTGGATTCACGGTCCCGGGGGTCGTGCTCTCGCGCGACCCCCGGCTACGATCTGGCACCCCTTCAGGGTGACCGAGTGGGCGCTGACGCGATCTTCAAACAGCCCTGCCGAAGCCGCAAAGCTGTTGCAGGGCTGGGTTCTGGCACCCCTCCAGGGTGCGTGGTGCCTGGATCCACGGTCCCGGGGGTCGTGCTCTCGCGCGACCCCCGGCTACGATCTGACACCCCTTCAGGGTGACCAGGTGAACGCTGACGCGATCTTCGAACAGCCCTGCCGGAGCACCCTGCCTCACGGCGTCGCAGGGCAAGGCCCTGCCACTCCATGGCCGGCAGACGCATCACCGCGCGGCACCTGCCGCCTCAGGCGTCCTGGGGCTCGAGGCTCTCGGTGGCCTCGGACGAGCGCACCAGGGCGACGCGGCCGGTTCGTGCCAGCTCGATGATGCCGAAGGCCCCCATGAGCTCCACGAAGGCGTCGAGCTTCTCGTCCGGCCCGGTCACCTCGATCACCAGCGACTCGTGCTCGACGTTGACCACATTCGCCTTGAAGATGCTGGCAATCTGGATGACGTCGTTGCGATTGCCGCCCGTGGTGCGGACCTTGATCAGCATCAGCTCGCGCGAGACAAAGCCGCTGCCGGTCAGGTCGGTGACCTTCACCACTTCGACCAGACGCTTGAGCTGCTTCTCGACCTGCTCGATGACCGCGTCATCGCCATGCGTGACGATGGTCATGCGCGACAGGCTCTCGTCGTGCGTCGGGTTGACGTTCAGGCTGTCGATGTTGAAGCCGCGACCGCTGAACAGCCCGGCGATGCGGGCCAGCACCCCGAAGCGGTTCTGGACCAGCACAGAGATGGTATGCTTCATGCGCTGTGGACCTCCCGGGGCGTTCACGCGCGTTCCACCACGATGTCCTTGCTGACCTGCTCGCGGAGGATGCGCTCGATGCCGTTCTTGAGGGTCATCTGGGCATGCGGGCAGCAGCCGCAGGCGCCCTTGAGCTTGAGGGTCACCGTGGTGCCGACGATCGAGACGACGTCCATATCGCCGCCATCGGCCTGCAGGGCGCCGCGGAGTTCTTCGAGGACCTTGCGGATCTGCTCTTCCATGATACTATCGCCTTTCGCTGGTGCCTGGTGCAGGCGTTGCTTCAATCCTCATCGGCCATGCCGGGCACGGCCGGCTGTCTCTGGCGTCGTGCCATGTCCTTTGTGGACACGGCGCGGGCGCGGACGTTCCCACGCTCAGCTCAGCGCCGCCAACTGCTCGCGGATGCGGCCGAGGCGTTCCTCGATTTCCCCGAGGCGTTCGCGTTCGCGCTCGACGACCTCACGCGGGGCGCGGCTGACGAAGCCCTCGTTGGCGAGTTTCTTCTGGCAGGCGGTGAGGAAGCCGTTCGCCTCGGCCTCCTGCTTGCGCAGGCGGGCCCGCTCGGCCTCCAGGTCGATGACGCCGGCCAGGGGGATATAGGCGGTGCCGAGGTCGCTGACCGCGACACCGCAGGGCCCCTCGGCCTGGTACGCCGAGCGGATCTCGATGCCGGAGGCGTAGAGGAGGCTCTGCAGCGAGAGGGTGTCCTCACGCAGAAACGCCGCCGCCTCGTCGTTCACCGGCACAATCACCACCGCAATCCGGCGGCCATCCGGGATCAGGTACTGCGCCCGGACGTTACGCACGCTGCGAATCAGCTCACAGCGGGCCGTCACCAGCGCCACGGTCGACTCGGTCGCGCCCAGACGGCGGGCCACCCGCGCGTCAAAGGGCTTCGGCCAGGCCGCCTGCATGATCGACCCGGCCGCCTCGACGTAGCCCATCTGGTGGTAGAGCTCCTCGGTCACAAAGGGCATCACCGGGTGCAGCAGGCGCAGGAAGACGCCGATGACGTAGTCGAAGACGCGCAGGGTGCGCGCCCGCAGGGCCTCGTCCTCGCTGCCGAAGACCGCCTTGGCCGACTCCAGGTACCAATCGCAGAATTCGTTCCACATGAACTCGTAGAGCATCCGCGTTGCGTCGTTGAAGCGGAAGCCCTCCAGGCCGCGGGTGACGGCCCGGACGGTGCTGTTGAGGCGTGCCAGGATCCAGCGGTCGTCGGGGCGCAGGTCGGCGGCCTGCAGGCCGCGCAGGCTGTCCCAATCCGGGCTCAGGGGCCCCTGCCGCAGCCGGAAGCGCACCGCATTCCAGATCTTGTTGGCGAAGTTGCGGCCGAGCTCGCACTTCTCGTTGCTGTAGCGGATGTCCTGTCCGACCGGCGCGATGTAGATGATGGTGAAGCGCAGGGCGTCGGCGCCGTAGGTGTCCACCACGTCGATCGGGTCCGGCGAGTTGTTCAGGCTCTTCGACATCTTGCGGCCGCTGTCGTCGCGGATGATGCTGGTGAAGTAGACATCGCGGAAGGGCACGTCGCCCATGAACTCCAGGCCGGCCATGATCATGCGCGCGACCCAGAAGAAGATGATATCCGGGCCGGTGACCAGGGTATCGGTGGGGTAGAAGCGCGACAGCTCCGGGGTCTTCTCGGGCCAGCCGAAGACGCTGAAGGGCCACAGCCAGGAACTGAACCAGGTGTCGAGGACGTCGTCGTCCTGCCGCCAGGAGCGCGCCTGGCACTTCGGGCAGGCAGCGGGCTCGGCCCGCGCCACGACGGTCTCGCCGCAGCCCGCGCAGGTGTAGGCCGGAATGCGGTGGCCCCACCAGAGCTGACGCGAGATGCACCAGTCGCGGATGTTCTCCATCCAGTGCATGTAGACCTTCGTCCAGCGGTGCGGATGGAAGCGGATGCGGCCGTCGCGCACGGCGGCGATGGCCGGCGCGGCGAGGGCCTGCATGCGCACGAACCACTGCTCGGACAGCCGCGGCTCGACCGCCACATCACCACGCTCGCTGTAGCCGACCTGATGCACGTGCTCCTCGATCGCCGCCACCAGACCGAGGGCCTCCATGCGCGCCACGACGGCCTTGCGGCAGGCATAGCGGTCCATGCCGTCGAAGTCGGCGCCGGCGGCCGCGTTCATGGTGCCGTCGTCGTTCATGACGTTGAGCATCGGCAGGCCGTGCCGCAGGCCGCACTCGTAGTCATTCGGGTCGTGGGCCGGGGTGACCTTGACCGCGCCGGTGCCGAAGGCCGGGTCGACGAAGGTATCCGCCACGATCGGGATGGCGCGGTTGACGATCGGCAGGATGACCGTCTGGCCGATGCGGTCGCGGTAGCGCGGGTCCTCGGGGTGCACCGCCACGGCCGTATCGCCAAGCATGGTCTCGGGCCGCGTCGTCGCCACCACGACATGGCCGCTGCCATCCGCGTACGGATAGCGGAAGTGCCAGAGCTTGCCGCGCTCTTCCCTGTAGATCACCTCTTCGTCCGAGAGGGCCGTGCGGCTCTTCGGGCACCAGTTGATGATGCGGTGGCCCTTGTAGATGAGGCCCTTCTCATAGAGGCGCACGAAGACCTCCTGGACGGCCTCGGTGAGCTTCGGGTCGAGGGTGAAGCGCTGGCGCTCCCAGTCGCAGGCGGTGCCGATGGTCCGGAGCTGCTGGATGATCTTGCCGCCGTACTGCTCCTTCCACTGCCAGACGCGCTCGAGGAAGGCCTCGCGGCCGAGGTCATAGCGGCTGAGGTTCTCGGTGTCCTTGAGGAGCTTCTCGACCTTCGCCTGAGTGGCGATGCCGGCGTGGTCGGTACCCGGCACCCAGCAGGCCTCGCGACCGCGCATCTTCTCCCAGCGGATGAGAATGTCCTGGAGGGTGTTGTTCAGGACGTGCCCCAGGGTGAGCATGCCGGTGACGTTCGGCGGGGGAATGACGATGGTGAACGGCTTCCGGTCCGAGCCTACGTCAGCCCGGAAGTACCCGCGCTTCTCCCACTCCGCGTACCAGGCCTTCTCGACCTCGGCCGGGATGTAGGCCTTGGCCATCGTCTGCTCGCTCATCGCACACGCTCTCCTGACACTGACCCGCCCGCACAACGGACCGCACCGACGGCGGTTCCGACGCCGCGGCGCAGGGCCCCGGCGCAAGTCGTTCAATGTAGCGGCGTTTGCCCGGAGCGCCAGCCAGGCCGCGGGGCTCAGGCAGCCGGTCGGGCGGCGGCGCGCGGCCCGCTGTCGTGACATCGCTCGCGACCGGGCTGGAGCGCGAGTGTCCACAGACGCGAACGCGTCCACGAGCTGCAACCGCATCGACAGCACGGCGCCGCGAGGGTCCATGCGAGCCGCTCCGACTCGACTGAGGCATCACGGGCGCACGGCGAGGCGAGCGATCGCACTCCGTGGCGGTCGGTCTCACGAGATCTCCTATCCCCCATGCCAGCCTCGCAGCGGTCCTGGCGAGGGACCTCCCCTCCCCTCCCCCGTTCGTGTCCTTCGTGTCTTTCGTGGTCGCATCCCCCTTCCCGGAGCAACCCAGTGCCCGTGGCACAGGGCCCATCAGCCCTGCATCTCGGTGAGGTAGGGCCAGTAGCGCCGCGGCAGGCAGCGGCGCTGCAGGCGCGGGTTGCGGCGGCTGTCGATGGCGATGTGCCGGTGGTAACGCCGCCACTGCGACTGCGTGGCGACCTCGGCCTCGGAGAGGGCCGGGCCGACGGCGCTGCCCTCGGACGACGAACTCGGGGCGCGGCCGGGGCGGAGTTCCTGCCCATCCCAGCAGACCACCAGGTCGCGGCGGCAGTCGTGGATGGCCCAGCGCTGGTCGCCAAGACGGCCGACGAAGTGCGGCGCCAACAGCACGATGATGTTGTGGTCGGGCTCGCAGGCGGCGTAGTACCAGCCGCTGCGTGTCTCGGCGAAGCGCAGGATGCCCTGGAAACGGTGCACCTCGTGACCGACACGACGGGCCGCGGCGAGGACCGCCCCGATGGCCGGCTGGGCCGCCCATGCATCCAGGCACTGCCGGCGCTCCAGAGTCAGACAGCAGTACCCGTACAGCGCTGCCTCGAGGTCGGGCTCCTCGGCCAGCCAGGCCGAGGTCAGGGTCCGCCCGGCCTCGGCACCGCCGGCGCTGACGAGATCGCGCCACAAGGCCGCGGCCGACGCCGGACACACCGGGACCTCGCGCGCCGCCCAGAGCAGGCCGCCCTCCACTGCCGACGCCGGCGTGAACACCGGACCCGCCGCACCCTCGAGGCGGGCTTCGGCAAAGGCGCTCAGGAGGCCCTCGAAGGAGCCGTCGTAGCGGTAGGTGCTCAGGGACATGCGCAGGCCTCCGCGGCGGCCGTGGTATCGCGCCAGGCGAAGAGGTCCGGCTGCCACCATGGCGAGCGGGCGCTCTCGCCCGAGACCAGGCAGTGCCGCAGGCGCTGCGGCGTCACGGCGCCGGCGGCCGGGCAGCGCCCGTTGACGGTCAGGA
>JAAYZO010000128.1 GCA_012514865.1 Lentisphaerota bacterium
CGTACAGACGCACGGGCGTACTCGCCCTTTTTTGCACCATCCCCAGAGCCCAGGGTTGCGGTACCGTCTTCGCCGAAAGCACCCAGTCGCTGGGAAAGCCGCAAAGAGGCGCAAGAGGCGCAAGGAAGGACTGGGGGATGAGTGGACGCGTTCTCCATCTCCCTCTTGCGTTTCTTGCGCTTCTTTGCGGCAGAACAGTCTTCCGAACCCCTTTCGGATAGGGGCACTCTCACCATCGTCACAGGAAGTACGCAGTTACCGGAAGAGCCGTGAAAGGCACCGCCTGAAGCCGGCCATAGAGGGATATTCCGCCAAACCGGCTTGCCGGGGTGGGGACATCCACCACGAGGCGTCTCGCCTCGGCGCGGCCGGGTCACGGCCCGTGGAGGAGGGTCCGCCCGGGTCAGCCCTCGGGCGGTAGAACCACGCCGGTCCTGGCGCAGGCGGCGACGACCTGGGTGATCGGGGCGCGCGGGCAGGCGCGCTCGAAGTACGAGCGGTCGGCCAGGACCACCAGCTTACCGCGGGCCCGCGAGATGGCGACATTCAGCAGATTCGCCGCGCCGGCTCCCGGGCGGGTGTCGGCGAGAAGGACACCGGGCGGGAAGGGCTCCGTGTCGACGGTGTCGAGGATGACCATATCGCGTTCGTGGCCTTGGAAGCGGTGTACCGTCCGGCACTCGACGAGGGCCGGGTCGATGTGGTGCTCCCGCAGGCAGGCGCGGATGGCGCGCACCTGGGCGCGGTACGGCGAGATCACGGCGATCGAGCGCAGCTCGCTGGCGAGGGCCTCCTCGACCAGGCGCGCCACGATGCGGGCATTGCCGTGGTTCAGCCGCGACGGCGGCGGCTCGGCGGCGGTGCAGGCGGTCTGCCCGGCGGTGTCGACCAGGACCACGGCACTGCCGCGGGCGGGCGCCGCCATGACGAGGTGCTGCAGGTCGGCGGCCGGCACGGCATGGCGCAGGCGGCCGCGGTAGAAGACCTGGCTGACGATATCGCCGATGGCCGGGTGCATGCGGTACTGCTCGTCGAGCAGCGACACCAGGGGCGACTCGAAGGGATTCCGCGCGGCGACATCGAAGAGGTTCCGCGCCATGGCACGGCGGACGTACGGGGCGTTCGACTGCACGATCGCCGGGAGCTGTCTGGGGTCGCCGACCACGAGGAGCTTCCGCGAGGCCCGCGTGGCGCAGAGGAAGATCAGCGGCAGGATCATCATGGCCGCTTCGTCGATGACCACCGTGTCGAAGAGGTCCTCGTGCAGGAGGTGGTGGATGCTCACCGCGGCCGCCGTCGCCACCACCAGCCGGGCCGAATGCACGATCTCGCCCTGCAGTGCATCCAGGCGCTGACGCTGATCGAGGAGAGCGCGGTCGAGGGCGTCGAGGACCGCCTCGAGGCGCCCGCGCCGACGCCGCAGGAAGCCCGCCTGCGCCGGCCGGTCCAGCGCCGCCACATGGCCGCTCAGACGCGCGCCGAGAGCCCTCTCCAGGAGCACCCGCGGCAGGTCCTCGGTGGCACTGCCGATGAAGAGGTCGCCCTGCCGCTGGGGGCCGCCCGGCTCGGCGCGGCCGGCGAGATCGCGCACCGCCTCGAGGCGCTCCTGCAGGCGCCGGCGGTGCTCGCGACCGCGCCGGCGACGCTCCAGGTCCTCGGCGGCACGACGCTCGGCCAGACGCCATGGCGTGAGGTCCTCCCAGGCCGCCTCGGGCGAGCCCATCCGCACCGTCCGGCCGCCCTCGAGCCAGCGGCTGCCCTCAGGCGTGCGCCGGAGGGCTTCCAGGACCTGGTCGACCGCCGCATTCGTGTGCGAGGTCACCAGGATGCGGTGGCCCTGCTCGAGGAGCTCCAACAGGATGCGCGCCAGGGTCGTGGTCTTGCCCGTTCCCGGGGGACCCCAGATGAAGGCGCAGGAGCTCTTCATGGCGTTGCCCAGAGCAATGCCCTGGCTGAGGTTCAGGCCGTCGTGACGCAGCAAGAGGCGGTTGACGCGGCACTGCGGCGGGGTCACGCCGAAGGCGGTGAAGGCCAGATGCAGCCGCGCCGGCTCGAGCTGCAGGATGTCGGCCAGGGCCGCCGAGAGGCGCTCGTAGAGGAACTCGGGGTGGACTACCAGGCGCGGCTCGACCGGCGACGGTGGCAGGGCCGCCGTGGTGCTCAGGATCACCGCCAGGCCGGTGACACTCAGGACCGTCACCGTGATCTCCGCCTGGCTATTGCAGGCGAGGCGGCACTCCATGTCCGGCAGCAGCCGGTCGCTCGGGGCGCGCAGCTCGGCGCGGACGACGCGCGGCTGGCCGGCCGCGGCCGGCGCCAGCTCGGTCAGGCTGGCCACCGGCACCACCGCCGGGCCATAGCGCGCCCGCACCGCCTGGCTTTCAAGCTCCAGAGCCCGGCGGAAGCTGGCGACGAAGCGCCTGCATAACGCCCGCGGGTCCTGGTCGGTCAGCGCCACTCAGGGGTCCTTTCGGAAGAGCTTCTTAACACCCTTGCCGAGGCCCTCGAGTCCCTTCTTCAGCGCCTCGGGGTCCTCGAGGATGGCCTTGCCGAGATCCTTGGCATTCTCGACGATCGCCTCGCGGTTGTGGTGTACCGACTCGAGGGCGCGCGCCAGGACGCGGCTGAGGATCTGCGCGCCGGCCTCGTCGGCGCCGACCGGCGCGTCGCGGCCGATGTCGCGGATCTCGATCGAGTCGATGTCGATCGGGAGAGCCCTGCCGCCAAGGACCGTCCCGGAGAGATTCACCCGCGGGTTCTCCACCAGGACGTGGTCGATGCTCACGAGACGCACCCCGTCGCGCTGCGGCTCCTTCGATCGCTTCTTCGACGCGGGCGGAGCGTCGCCGAGGACGGCCTTGCGGAATCCGTCGACGTTGTCCTGGATGGTGCCGATGTTGGACGCCCCCAGGCCGACTTCATAAGTGATCTGCGCACCGCTGACCACCACGTCGTGAACCCGCAAGGGCTGGATCAGAAGGCTCTGCGGAACCATCGAGACGCGGACCTCCTCGATCGCCAGCGCGTGCGGCGTCTTGAAGCCCTCGGGGTTGCCCACCACCAGATTGGCGATGCGCAGACGCCCCCGAAGAGGGCTGATCTCGACACGCTCTACCCGCACGTCGCACTGCGTGACCATCCCGCCGGCCGTCTCGATGCCGGTCTTGATCAGCCGGCCTAAGGCGAAGTACAGGGCAATCGCCAGGACCGCCATCAGGGCCACCAGGAGGACTGCCGAACGCCAGAAGAGCCGTGTCATCATCGGACCTCGTCGCTGTCATGGCCGGCGCCCGCGGCGCCCGGGCCAGGTGGGTTGGCGTCGTCGTCCGCCATCTCGGGCGGCGGCTCCGGCGGCGGTGTGCCGGTGCGGAAGACGGCGACGAACTCGCGGTTGCCGGCCGGTCCGGCGATCGGCGAGGGTATGACCCCGACCGACTCCCAGCCCAGGCGTTCGCGCGCGAAGGCGAGGATCATCTCGACACAGCGCTGCCGCACCGCCTCGTCGCGCACGACGCCGCCCTTGCCGACCTCATGCCGCCCCGCCTCGAACTGCGGCTTGACCAGCAGCATCGCCCAGGCCCCCGGGCGCAGACGCGGCGCGCAGGCCGGCAGGACCTTGGTCAGCGAGATGAACGAGACATCCGCGGTCATCACATCGATGGGCTCCAGCACCAGACTCGCCGGGAGATGCCGGGCGTTGACGCGTTCCAGGCAGACCACGCGCGCGTCCTGCCGCAGACGGTAGTGCAACTGGCCATAGCCGACGTCGACCGCGTAGACCCGCCGGGCGCCATGCCGCAGCAGGACCTCGGTGAAGCCGCCGGTCGAGGCGCCGATGTCGAGGCCCACGGCGTCGTGGAGGTCCGGCCGGAAGGCCTCCAGGGCCGCCAGGAGCTTCTGCGCCCCGCGGCTGACGTAGTCATCCGCCGGCTTGACGCGCAGATCCGCATCCTCCGCCAGGAGCTGCCCGGCCTTGCGCACCGCCTGGTCGGCCCCGAGGGTGACCCGGCCGGCCATGATCAGGCGCTGGGCCTCGGTCCGGCTCGGCGCCAGACCGCGTTCGGCCAGGAGGTGGTCGGCGCGCTGCTTGCTCATCCCAGGGCGGTCTCCATACTGCGGGTGAGACGGCCCCCAGTTCAGACTGCCAGGCCAAACCGAAGCCCGCCGGAGCGCCGCCAGGCAACACTGTACACCAGAACTCGCCCCATGGTGCCCGCACCATAGAGCGAGTTCTGATCTACGGCTCGCGCCACACGCCCCGGGAGCCCCATCCCCGGACGTGAAGAGGAAAAGCAAAAAAAGGGGGCTCTTCCGACAACTGCGTACTTCCGGTGACGATCGTGAGAGTGCCCCTATCCCAAAGGGGTGCGGAAGACTGTTCTGCCGCAAAGAGGCGCAAGAAACGCACGAGGGATATGGAGATGGAGAACGCGTCCACTCATCCCCTCGTCCTTCCTTGCGCCCTTTTGCGGCCAATCTCTCCGAACTCTTCTTTCCCTTGCGCTTCTTGCGCTCTTTTGCTGCTTTCCCTGCGATTGGGTGCTTTCGGCGCAAGACGGTACCGCAACCCTGGACTCGGGGGATGCGGTCCTC
>JAAYZO010000936.1 GCA_012514865.1 Lentisphaerota bacterium
CGCGTTGTGCAGCACGCGCAGGGTGTGGTCCCAGTCGTGACAGGCGGGGCTGTGCTCGAGCTGCTCGCGCGTCCGCGCCACCAGATCCTCGAAGACTTGTCGGCAAAGCTCTCGATCCATACGTGGCAACCTCAACATGGCCTGAAGGAGGCCTGGGGAAAGGCTGTTTGAGCATCCAATTCCGGCACCCCTTCAGGCTGCGTGGTTCGCGGGTTCGCGGTTCCCGGGGTCGTGCTCTCGAGTGACCCCCGGCGGCGATCCGCCGCCCCTTCAGGGCAACCGCTGATGGGGTCTCCAAAGAGCCCTGGCCTGGGGGGCGCAGCACACTGGCAACAGTGCCGTAGCGCACTACAATAGCGCCCAGCCGCGGCGACGCCACGACGCGGCCCGCCGACGCAGCCCCCATGCACAGTGAACCGCTCCAACCCGAGACGACCGGCCAGGCCACCCGCGAGGTCACCTGGCACCTGCGCCTCGCCTACGACGGCGGCGCCTTCCACGGCTGGCAGATCCAGCCCGGACAGCGCACCGTGCAGGGCGAACTCCAGGACCGCCTGCGGCGGCTCCTCCGCGCCCCCGAGCTGAAGATCACCGGCAGCAGCCGCACCGACGCCGGCGTGCATGCCCTCGATCAGCGCGTCAGCTTCACCGCTGCCACGCCCGAGGACCTCGACCCCGAACGCCTGCGCTACAGCCTGAATCGCTGGCTGCCGCCGGATGTCCGCGTGCAGGACGCCGCCATCGCCGCCGATGGCTTCAACGCCCGTCATCACAACGCCGGCAAGGCCTACACCTACTGCCTCTGCAACGGCCCGAAGCCCCACCCGCTCTGGGCGCGCTTCCTGTGGGCCCTGCCCGCGCCCATCGACCTCGCCGCCGCCGCGGCGGCCGCCGCCCTCCTCGAGGGCGAGCACGACTTCGCCTCGTTCGGGGTCAATCCGAAGCGCGAGCTGGAGTCGACCGTCTGCCGCCTGCATCGCGTCGAGGTGATCCCCTGCGGCGACCTGGTCTGCGTCAGCGTCCTCGGCGACCGCTTCCTCTACCGCATGGTCCGCGGCCTGGTCGGCTACCTCGTCCATGTCGGCCAGCACCGCGCCGCGCCGGCGGACGTCCTCGGCGTCCTGGCCGCCCGCCAGCGCAGCGCCGCCGCCCAGAGCGCCCCGGCCGAGGGGCTCTTCCTGGCGAGGGTCTTCGACCACGACGCCGACCGCCTCGACTACCGCCCGAGGGTGCCGCCCTTCGCCTGGGGCGGCCTGGAGCCCTGACGGGCCTGCCGGCACCGGCCGGCGCGGGGCGGTCGGAAAATCCGGTTCTGGCACCCCTCCAGGGTGCATGGTTCGTGGGTTCGCGCTTCCGGGGGTCGTGCTCTCGCGCGACCCCCGGCTACGATCTGGCACCCCTCCAGGGTGACGCGCGGACCTGCAGCCGGGGCACCGGCGCACGAGCGCCGGGTGGAACGCCATGATCCATCGTCTTCTGAGCCCTCCCCGTCGGAGTACCGGCCTTGGCCGGAAGTGTGCCGCGTGCCTTGAGGCCGCGGCGGCGTCCGGTGCCGCGGCGGGCTGAAGCCACGCCGTACGCTTCCGCGCCAACGCGGCACTCTGACCCATAGGCCGCCGCCGCGCCACACCGCCCTGTTTCCTACGAGCCGCCCCGACTCGACGGAGGCATCGCGGCCCGCCGGGCCGGATTTCCTTGCATTGCACGCCGGCCCTGTGTATCCTCTCCGCAATGCCGTAGCGCCGGTCCGTGGGAGGCCTCGTGGGAGGGGTCACACAGGCGGTCAGCAACGATGACACATCAACGCTCGACAGTCGCGGTGGTCGACGACGACTCGTCTGTCTGCCGCAGCCTGCGGCGCCTGCTCATGTCGGCGGGCTATGACGTCCTGCTGTTCCCCTCCGCGGCGGCCTTCCTCGACGGCTACCGTACCGGGTGCTGCGGCTGCGTGGTCCTCGACATCCTCCTGCCCGGCATCAGCGGCCTGGACCTCCAGCAGGAGCTGACCGCACGGGGGATTACGGTCCCGATCGTCTTCATCACCGGCCACGGCGACATCCCGATGAGCGTCCGCGCCATGAAGGCCGGCGCCGTCGATTTCCTGACCAAGCCCTTCGATCCGGAGGGCCTCCTGAAGAGCATCGACCAGGCCCTCCGCCTCGACGTCCAGCGCCGCGCCGAGCAGGCCGAGGTCGACGACATCCAGGCGCGCCTGGCGCGCCTCACCCCGCGCGAGCGCGAGGTCATGGAGCGCGTCGTCACCGGCCTGCTGAACAAGGAGATCGCCAGCGACCTCGGCATCGCCGAGAAGACGATCAAGGTCCACCGCGCCCGCGTCATGGAGAAGATGGGCGTCGAGTCGCTGGCCGAGCTGGTGCACCTCGCCGAGACGGTCAGTCTCGGCCTGGCCCGGCGCTGAGGCCGTCGCCGCGGCAGGCGGGCGGGTCCTCACCGGATCGCCCCCGCCCGCGCCGGGCCGGGGTCAGGTGTGGCAGACGCGGGTGTCGCAGAGGTGGTCGTGCAGGGCGCGTCGCTCGTCGTCGAAGGCGACCATGAGGTAGCCGATGCACAGGGTCAGGCCGCTGAGCATATCGGCGAAGTGCCTGGCCAGGGCCCGGCCGTAGGAGATCCGGCTGCCGTCGGAGCGGACCACGCGCAGGCCGCAGAGCATCTTGCCGGGGGTCGCCCCGAAACGGCCGAGGAAGACGACGGTGTAGGCCAGGCTCAGGAGGAACTGCAGGCCCGATCCGGTGAGCATCGTGACGATGGGGCTCCCGCCGTCAGCGCTGGACAGCGTCGCGGTCGCGCCAGCCATGGCCAGCCCGCCCAGGACATTGCCCACCACCAGGATCAGGCCGTCGATGAGCTTCGCCGCGACACGGATCCAGAAGCCGGCGTAGGCCATCGCCGAGGCGTCGGACCACGCCATCTGCCGAACCGCCTTGCAGCCCAGGCAGAGCCACTGCGCCCCGACCTGCTCCAGCTCGCC
Source organism: Lentisphaerota bacterium (assembly GCA_012514865.1). GTDB lineage: Bacteria > Verrucomicrobiota > Lentisphaeria > Oligosphaerales > JAFGRS01 > JAGVUW01. Next base: position 2,990 of record JAAYZO010000936.1, read on the forward strand.
GGACGGCACGGTCATGCCGCAGGCCATGCAGACCTCGGCGCCATCGGCTGAGGGCAGCGCCGCCCGCGACTCCGGCACCGGCGCCGCCCGCAGCGGCGTCGGCGCGGTCGACGCGGTGCCCTCGGGGACGCCCGTCGCCAGGGCCTCGGCACGGCGCTGCACCAGCATCGCCCGCGCCGAGGCGTACGGCTGCCAGGTGGTCAACTGCTCATTCCAGACCAGCGTCGAGGCCTGAATGCGGCCCGCCTGCACCAACGCCGCCAGGTCGTCGTCACTGACGGGGCCCCTCTGGGTGTCGTTCTCGGCGTAGTACCATGTCGGCATGGCATCCCCTCCGGTCCTGCCGCCCGCGGCCGACCCGGCCCGGCGCGGCCCTCTCCCAAGGATACCCACCCCGCCGCAGCAATGCAAGCCCCCCCGCCGAGGCCGCAGGGCTGTTTGAAAGTCCGGTTCTGGCACCCCTCCAGGGTGCATGGCGTGCAATCGGCGTTTCCGGGGGTCGGGCTGCGCGCGACCCCCGGCTACGATCTGGCACCCCTCCAGGGTGATCGAGTGAGCGCCGCCACGATCTTCAAACAGCCCTGCCGGGGCCGCCAGGGCTTACACCGTTTGGGGATCGCGTCGTTGTGCTGTCGATGCCGTTGCGGCTCGTGGACGCGTTCGCGTCTGTGGACACTCGCGCTCCACATCGGCCGCCAGCGATGTGTCGCTCGGCACGATCCGGCGCGCCGTGCGCCGACGGGGCGGCGGTGGGCGCCACGAGCCGAGTGGCGCTCTCCCGGGCGCAGCCGGCGCGGGGCGGCTCAGGTGGATTGTGCGCGAAGCGGTGGGCTTCGCGAACAATCCGGGCTAGGTTTCTGTCTGGCGGTGCCGCCGTGGTCTTCCCGTGCCGCCGTGACGTTCCACACGATCGAGGAGGTCGCTCACCATGTCCACGACACTCCATGCCGGTGCCATGCAGGTCGACATCACGCCGCCGATCGGGCTGCCGATGGCGGGTTATGGCGGCCGCGACCGCGTCTCCGAGGCCATCCGCGAGCCCCTCCAGGCCGTCGCCATCGCCTTCGAGCAGGGCGCCGCGTCGGGGGCTCTGGTGGTCGGCGACCTCATCGGCGTGACGCCGGAGGTGACCCGGGCCGTGCGCCAGCGCGTCGCCCAGCTCAGCGGCCTCGCCCCGGAGAGCGTCCTGGTCTGCGCCACCCACACGCATTGGGGTCCGACCCTCGAGCCCACCGACTACCTCCCGACCCACCTCAACGACAGCTTCTCACCTGAGGTCACCGCCGACCTCGCCCTGCGCCTGGCCGGGGCCGTCGTCCAGGCCTGGAACCGGCGTGAGCCGGCCGTCGCCCTGGCCGGCACCGGCCACGCCGACCTGGTCAGCTTCAACCGCCGGCCGGTCGGCCAGGACGGCAAGGTGGTCATGAGCCTGACCCTCGACCTGGCCCAGGCCACGGCCGCCTCGCGCGAGGGCGCCCGCCTCGCCGCCACCTGGGGCCGCGGTGCCGGCCCCGGCCAGCGCCTCAGCGAGCCCCTGGCGGTCCTCGGCGGCGTGCGCGCCGGCGTCACCGACCCGGCCCTGCCGGTGCTGAAGCTGGTGCGCCCCGACGGCACCCCGATTGCGGCACTCCTGTCCTTCGGCTGCCACGCGGTCTGCGGTGCCGATATGGATACCTTCTATCACTACTCGCCGGACTGGCCCGGCCAGGCGCGCGCCCTGCTCTCGAGCGCCCTGGGCTGTCCGGCGGCAGTGCTGGCCGGTGCCTGCGGCGACCAAGTCCCGCGCGTCCGGCGCGGCGATGCCCGTCAGCGCATCGGCCGTTCGGTCGGTGCCGAGGCCCTGCGCGTCTGGGACCTCCTCGACGGCGAGGGCCTCGGGCCGCTGGGCGTGGCCAGCCGGACGGTGCCCGTGCCGGTGCGCGACCTGCCCAGCGTCGCCGCGGCCGAGGCGGCCCTGGCGGCGAAGCCGGATCCCAAGGGCGTCGGGGCGGTGATGGAGCGCGAACTCCTGAGCCTGGCCCGGCGCTACGAGGGCCGCCGGCACCTCGAGTGCGAGCTCTGGGCCATGGCGCTCGGCGAGAGCTGGGGCCTGGTGGGCCTCCCGGGCGAGATCCTGGCCGAGTACGCCCTGCAGATCCGCCAGCGCTCGCCCTTCGAGCACACCACCGTCGTCGAGCTGGCGCTGGACTGCCCCGGGTACTTCCCCACCGACGCGGCCCGGCGCGAGGGCGGCTACGAGCCTTCGTGGTCGCCGGCAGGGCCGGGCGCCGAGGCGGCGCTGGTCGACGGCGCCGTAGCGGCGCTGCAGGCGGCGGCGGAGCGCGCTCGCCAGGCCACCTGAGGCCGCAGCGCGGGCGGCTCGTGGACGCATTCGCGTCTGTGGACACTCGCGCTCCAGCAGATGTGGCAGGCGATCGTTCGTGGTGTTCGTTCCGGCGCACGGGCGCTGGAAGGGTGAAAGCGGAAGGTCGCTCGCGGCGCCTCCCTGCGGGCCTCTGTTAGGGCGCCCTGAAAGGGCATCATTCATCAGCCCAGGGCAACGCCCTGGGACATCCGATCATGACACATCGCAGGCTGAAAGTCTGCGACAAGGCCGTGTGCGTCACACCGCCATATTCCGTACGAGATGACTCAGACCCTATGGACCCTCAGACAACTCCTGTCCTCCTTCAGGCCCGCGATCTGGAGTTCCACATCGGCTCCCGGGTCATCCTCGACGGCGTCGCCCTGGCGATCCACGCCGGCGAGCGCGTCGGCCTGCTCGGCCGCAATGGCTGCGGCAAGTCGACCCTGCTGCGGCTCCTGGCCGGTGATGACGCCCCCGACCGCGGCGACCTCTGGCAGCGCCGCGACCTGCGCCTGGGCTACCTGCCGCAGCAGCCGGCGGTCGATCCGGAGGCCACCGTGCGCGAGACCATCCTCGCCGGCGCCGGCGACATCCTCGCGATGATCGCCCGCTACGAGGCCATCCCGCATGACTCGCCCGAGAGCCACCACCTCGAGCACCGCATCGAGGCCCTCGGGGGATGGGACCTCGAGGTGCGTTGCCGCATCCTCATGGAACGCCTCCAGGTCCCGGACGCCGAGCGCCGCGTCGCCAGCCTCTCCGGCGGCGAGCGGCGCCGCACCGCGCTCTGCCGGGCTCTCATCGGTCAGCCCGACCTGCTCCTGCTCGACGAACCGACGAATCACCTCGACACCACCTCCATCGAGTGGCTCGAGGAGACCCTGTGCGGCTTCCGCGGCGCCTGCCTGGTGGTCACCCACGACCGCGTCTTCCTCGACCGCGTCGCCACGCGTATCCTCGAGCTCGCGCAGGGCCAGCTCGCCGGCTACGAAGGCAACTACAGCGCCTACCTCGAAGCGCGGGCGGCGCGCGAGGAGCTGGCCGAGCGTGCCGAATCGAAGCGTCAGGCCTTCCTGCGCCGCGAGCTGGAGTGGATCCGGCGCGGCCCCAAGGCGCGCACCACCAAATCGCAGAGCCGTGTCGACCGCTTCTACGACATCGCCGGCCGGGCCGCGCCCGAACGCAGCCGCGACGTCGACCTGGTCATCCCGCCGGCCGAGGGCCTCGGCGACCGAGCCCTGTCCACCGAGGACCTCGCCATCACCATCGGCGAACGCACCCTCTGCCGCGGCCTGACCCTGACCATCAAGCCCGGCGACCGCATCGGCGTGATCGGCCCGAACGGCTGCGGCAAGACGACCCTCCTGCGCGTCCTCACCGGCGAGCTGGCGCCGAGCGGCGGCAGCCTCCAGGTCAGCCCGAATGTGCGTTTCAACATCATCGACCAGCACCGCCTGCAGCTCAACGACGAGCGCACCGTCCTGGCCGAGATCGCCGACGGCAGGGAGCACGTCCAGATCGGTGCCGAGCGTGTCACGGTCTGGACCTACCTGCGGCGCTTCCTCTTCACCGACGACCGCATCCTCACCCGCGTCGGCGACCTCTCGGGCGGCGAACGCAGCCGCCTCCTCATGGCCAAGATCCTCAAGGACGGCGGCAACTTCCTCGTCCTCGACGAGCCGACCAACGACCTGGACCTGACCACCCTGCAGGTCCTCGAGACCGCCCTCGCCGACTTCGATGGCTGCGCCCTCGTGGTCAGCCACGACCGCTTCTTCCTGAACCGCGTCTGCACCGGCATCCTGGCCTTCGAGAGCGAGGGACTCGTCTTCCAGGAGGGCGACTACGACTACTACCACCAGAAACGCCGCGCCGCCCAGGCCGCGGCGCGCGCCGCCACGCCCGCGCCCGCCAAGGCCGCCGCGGCAACGGCGACGGCGACCCGGCCGCGGGTCGGGCTCTCGTGGAAGGAACAGCGCGAGCTCGAGGGCATCGAGCCGGCCATCGCCGCGGCGGAGGCCGAGGTGGAACGCCTCGAGGGCCTCTTCTGCCAGCCGGATTTCCACGCCCGCTACGGCACCCAGGCGGCGGCCCTCGCCGCCGACCTCGAGGCGGCCCGCGCCGCCGTCAATCGGCTCTACGAGCGCTGGAGCGAGCTGGAGACCCGCCGCGAAGGCTGAGGACCGCCGCGACCCCCCCGGCGCGGGATCCCCGCCGCCTGACGCCGCCGCACCCTCCGGCCGACCCGTCTGACAGATCCGCGAGGCCGCGGCCAGCGCCGGCCGATCCGTCAGGGCGCCGTCGGATTCAGGCGAACCGACGAGTCACCATAGATCGCGTTGCCGGTGCGCCACTCGACATGGCCATCGATGAAGCTGAGGTTGGCACCGCCGTTGTGCGGGACCTTCCAGGCATGCGTCGAGTTGACGTTGTCGCCACAGGACCAGTGCGCGCAGGCGTTGGCCGTCAGGATGGCCCGGGCGTCGCCGAGGGCCAGGTGGTTCGAGTCGAACAGCATGTACTTGAACGACGGCCGCTGCACGCGTGCCTGGAGCATCCCGCTTGCCGACTGCCAGAGGGCCGTCGTCAGGCCGTAGAGCGGCCCGATCGGGTAGGTCATACCGTGGTAGGACTGCGGCCTGCGGTCCCCGAAGAGGGGATTGCCGGGACACTGCAGGGCATCGCTCCAACCGCCGATGTAGTCCACCGTCTGGTGTGGCCAGATGTACCAGACGCCGGCGCTGTAGGTGTTGACCTGCTGCGGGAAGTACTCCCTGTTGTCGTCGACGTACATGAGCACGGCCAGCGAGAGCTGCTTGAGGTTGCTCGTGCAGGAGACGGCGCGGGCCTTGGCACGCGCCTGCGAGAGCGCCGGCAGGAGCATCGCCGCCAGAATGGCGATGATGGCAATCACCACCAGCAGCTCAATCAGGGTGAACGGACGGCGCAGACGACGACTCGGATGAAGGTGCAGCATGGCGTGCTCTCCCCAAGCACCGAAGGCCTCAACCCATGAACGAAGCCCGGACTGCCCGACACCAACAACGGCCCACCGGCTACGGCCGCCTGACGTGGACTATGCACCGCGCGGCCGCGAAACGCAAGAGCCGAAAGAGCCCCGCGTCGCCGACGCACCCATGCCGCCGCCCCGCCACCCATGCCGGCGGGTCTGACAGGTCTGACAGGTCTGACAGGTCTGACAGGTCTGACGGCTCCCCGACGGCCCTCCCGGTGGCGCGGCCGTGGACGGCGTCTGCCTTCGGGAGTAAGGTGACAGCGCGTCGTGTGGTTCACCGCCGGGGGTCGGGGTGGTCGCGCCGTCGGGCGCGCGGGCAGCATCGAGGAGGAGCTATGCGGAGCCTTCGCCAGAGACTGCAGCGGATCGGTGTCGTCGCCTCCGGCCTCGTCCTGGCAGCCTTGGCGGCGGCCGGCGGCGATGGGCTCGTGCGGCATGGGTCTTTCGAGGCGGCCGATGCCCAGGGCCAGCCTGTGGGATGGTCGATCGAGAGGCGGGCCGAGGTCGAGGGCCGCGCCGAACTCGTGCCGCAGGCGCGGCACGGCCGCCAGGCCCTCCACCTCGTCCACGCCAATGACAAGGGCCTCTGGGTGCGGGCCTCGCAGGACCACATCCAGGCCCGGCCCGGGGCACGCCTGCGCTTCAGCGGCTGGGTCAAGGCCGAGGGCACCTGGGAGGTCTGGCTCTATGAGTTCCTCCCTGATGGCACCTACAAGACCATCGTTCTGGCGCGCGGCCAGCGCACCGACTGGCAGCGCCTGCGCCAGGTCGTCACCCTCGGTCCCGAGACCCGCCGCCTGAAGCTCTCCCTGATCGCGCGGCCGCGCAGCGAGGCCTGGTTTGATGACATGCGCCTCGACGACCTGGACGGCCCGGCGCGGCTGCGGGTGCCCCTCCTGGCGGCCGCGCCGGCTCTGGATGGCGACCTCACCGACGCGGCCTGGTCCGGAGCGGCCGTGGTTGACGACTTCCTCCGCCTGGGCGGCGCGGGCGAGCCGGCGTCCCAGGCGACACGGGTGCGGCTTGGTGTCGCCGACGGTCGTCTCTGGGTGGCCTGGGAGTGCAGCGAGGACCGCCTGGATGAGCAGCGTCTCAGTGCCGCGCCCGGGTGGGGCGACGACACTGTCGAGGTCTTCCTCGGTGAGCCCGGCCAGGCGGCCCTGCATCACCTCGGCGTCACCCCCGCCGGGGCGGCCCTGTCGCAGGTGATCGAGCCCGAGGGCGGCACGGCCTACGCCATCGACTGGTTCTCGAGTCAGACCCGCCGCGACAGCGCCGCGCCACCCGAGCTGCTGCCCTGCGTCGGCGCGGCCCGCCGCGGCGAGGGCCGCTGGACGGCCGAGATGGCCATCGACCTGCGCGGCCGCGGCCGGCCCGGCGCCACCTGGCGCCTGCAGTTGGCGCGCAGCCGCAAGGTCGCGGACCTGGAGGAGAACAGCACCTGGACCCTCACCCCCGGGGAGCGCTTCCTGCAGTCCGAGCGTTTCGGCCACGTCGTCATGGCCAGCCCGATCGCGGCGCCGTCGCCCGAGCGCCTCGTGGCTGCGCCGCCGTTCGAAGCGCCGCGGCAGGCCCGCGTCGTGCCGGCGCCACGGCAGTGCCGCTGGACGGGGGCCGACCCCCTGGCGTTGGCGGGCAGGGTCCGGGTGGCCTCGCGGGGCGCGGCCACGGCCGCGGCCCGCGACCTCCTCGAGCGCGTCCTCGGTCAGGACCTCGGCCTCGCGGTCGAGCGCGTCGAGGCGCCCCTGGAGGCCATCGAGCAGCACGCCCCGGCGCTGGGCATCCTCAAACGCCTC
>JAAYZO010000937.1 GCA_012514865.1 Lentisphaerota bacterium
CGGCCCCGGGAAAGGTGAGGCAGTCATGATGGGACGATGTCTGGCCGTGGCGGTGCTCTCCAGCCTGTCGGTGACGATGGCCGCGGAGACGGTCTTTCCCGTGACCGGCGGCGACGAGGCGATCGCCAGCCGCAAGGCGGCCGTCGCCGCCCTCATGGCCCTCGACGAGGCGGCCCTCGTCGCGCTCGTGCCGACACAGTCCGGCATCTACTTCACCGATTGCCCAAACTGCGACGGCGGCGCCCAGGACCACGCCAACTGGGAATGGTCGCTCGAACGGCCGACCGCCGTACGCTGCCGCGACTGCGGCGAGGTCTACCCGGGCAACGCGCGCTACCCGGAGACCGGCGAGACCCGTGTCGAGGCGCCGCAGGGCGAGCACCGGTACCCCTATTACGAACGCGCCGATGGCTACCGCATCTACCTCCGCGCCCATGCCGATTACCTGGCCCGCGAGTACCTGACGCGGCACTGCCAGACCCTCGCCGAGCTCTACCGCCTCACCGGCGAGGAGGCCTACGCCCGCCGTGCTGCACTCCTCCTCGGGCGCTTCGCCGAGGTCTTCCCGGGCTATGCCTGCAAGTTCGACTACCCATTCCGCCAGAAGCTCTTCACGCCATGGCATACGCCGACGATCGAGGGCATCGGTCCCTACCGCGTCAGCAAGTGGACGTGGTGGGCCTACATGGATGTCTCCACCGGGCTGCTGGCGGCGTACGAGTCGCTGCGGCCGTGGGAAGGCCTCGACCGGCTCGGCGACGGCGGTTTCCGTTCGCGCATCGAGAAGGACCTCCTCACGGGCATGGTGGACTACGTCCTGGTCATACCCGAGACCTACACGAACATGTCGCCGGTGGCCTGGAACGCGGTGATCCAGGCGGGCCGCGTTCTCGGGCGTCCCGAGTGGATCGGCGAGGCGCTCCAGCGCGCCGATGTCTTCATGCGTCAGCAGTTCCTCTACGACGGCCACTGGCAGGAGACGGCGCCGTCGTACTGCCAGCAGACGGTCGGCCTGATGCGGTCCTTCCTGGCCGTCCTGAAGGGCTACGAGCCGGCGCCGGCGGCGCGTCAGGACCAGGAGGCGGTGCTGGCGCGGGTGCGCTCGGCCCTGGCGGCTCTCGAGGCCGCGCACGGGGCCACGCGTCTGCCCAACGGCGGCCTGATCACGGTCAACGACACCTGGGCGACGGCCGGCCGCGCGCCGTCGCGCGTCCGCTCGCAGCTCCTCCCCGGGATGGGCCTGGCGACCCTGGTGGCGGGCGAGGACGACGACCAGGCGATGGTCTGGCTCAACTACACCGCCGGCCGCGGCCACAAGCACAACGACGCCCTCAGCATGGCTCTCGTCGCCTTTCAGCGCGAGCTTTGGCGTGACCTCGGCTACACCCACACCGCCTGGCGCACCTGGAGCGTCGTCACCGCCAGCCACAACACGGTCGTGGTCGACGGCGTCGACAGCGCCATCGACGGCGAGCACCGCCAGAATCGCCTGCGGGCGTACGTGACGGCGCATCCGCGCCTGGGCCTGGTCGAGGCCGAGCACGACGGCGCCTACGCCGGACGCTGCAGCCGCTACCGCCGCACCCTGCTCATGGTCGGCGCGGCCGCCACGGAGGCCTACGTCGTCGATGTCTTCCAGGTCCACGGCGGCGCTCAGCACGACTGGCTCCTGCATGGCTCCGCCGAGATGGACTCGACGCTGGCCGTGCACGGCTGCGACCTGGAGGCCTTCGACGGCACCCTGATGAACCCCGGGACGGCCTTCGCCCTGCCCAAGGGCGAGTCGTTCGGCGTCGGGCCGGCCGGGGGGTATGGCTTCGTGCGCGCCCAGCGTCGCGGCGTGGCCGGCGGCGTGATCCGGGCCGACCTCCGCCTCAGCGGCGAGGCGGCCGGCGTCGGCGCCAGCACCTGGCTGGACTGCCCGCCGGGCACCACCCTCGTCACCGGCGAGGCGCCGCGGCTGCGTCAGGCCGAGCGTCACGATAACCTCCTGCCGACCTTCCAGGCGCCGATGCTCTGCGCGCGGCGTCAGGGCGAGGACCTGCGCAGTGTCTTCGTGGCGGTGCACGCGCCCTGGCGCGAGGCGGCGCCCGTGCGCGACATCGCGGTCGAACGCCTCGGCGATGCCGGCACGCTTGTCGAGATCCGCCTCAACGACGGCGGTGTCGACTGGGTCGTCATCGGCGATGACGGCCCGGTGGCCGCGTCGCGGCAGACCGCGCTTGGGCGCCTCGAGGTCGAGGCGCACTGGGCCGTCGTGCGCAGCCGCGGCGGCGCGGTCACCGACATGCTCGTCGTGGACGGCACCACCGCCAGCGTCGGCGAGACGCGCCTCGCCGCACCGGCCAGCGCCGAGGGTGATCTGGCCGCCTGGGGCGAACTCAGCGAGGATGGCATCCGCGGCTGGCTCGACCTCCCCGGCAATCCCACGGTCGCGCCGGGGAGCGCCCTCCTGGTGACGCTGGCCGACGGCACCGTGATGGCCTTCACACCGGTACGCGCCGCGGCCGGCGATGCCGGCCTGACCCGCGTCATGGTGCGGGAACGCCCCGCCTTCGAGCGCGCTGGCGAAGGCCTGCGCCTGACCGCCTCGCCCCAGCGCGAGGTCGCCGGCAGCGCCCTGCGCTGGCGCGTCCTTGGGGTCGGCACCCGCGTGCAGCCCTGACCTGGATTGTTCGCGAAGCGCGCACCATCCACTTGCGCCGCACCTCGTTGCGGCGCAAGTTTCGGCGCGCGTCGCGGTGCGCCGCTTGCTCAAGGTCAGCCCTGAGCAAGAGGCCGCAAGTGCCTCGCGTCGAAGCCCGAAGGGTGGCCTGTTCACGGGTCGCCGTGCGGCGCGTGAATAGGCCAGGCTGAG
>JAAYZO010000938.1 GCA_012514865.1 Lentisphaerota bacterium
AGCGGCGGGCGTGTCGAACTCAGCGGCGGGCGCGTCGAGATGTTGGCCAACGGGGCGGTCTTCGCGCAAGACGTGCCGGTCACTTTGGCGACCGGACCGCTCGGCGGCGTGGCGTTTGCGCAGGCGCAGGATAACCACAAGAGCACTCTGCCGGGTACGCTGTCCGGCAGTGGCGGCCTGGTGCAGGAGGGCCCCGGCACGCTGGCGCTGAATGGCGTGAACGCCTTCGACGGGAGCGTGACGGTCAAAGGCGGAACACTGCTGGTCAGCACGCCGCTCCAGAACACGGCGGATCTGTATGTGGACGGCGGCCGGCTGGAGCTGTTGGCGGAGGTGCCCAGCCTCACCAACCTGTCGGTCCGCGCGGCGGGCTCGACGGTGCGGATCGATCATGCCGCGAGGCCCTTCCCGGAGGGGCTTACGCTGAGCCTGTCGCAGGGACTGGTGACCGATCTGGACTTCGACGGCATCGAGGATGTCGATCGGTTGGTCCTGAACGGCGAGGCCAAGTCGCCCGGGCTTTACGGCGGTGTGGCATCGCAAGCGCCCGCCAGCCCTTCGTCGGCTTATTTCACGGGAACCGGTACTTTGCGCGTGCTGTACGGCCCTGCACCTCGGGGGACAATGATACTGCTCAAGTAAAGTGTAGGCTCGGCCAACCATATGCAATTTATTAGTGAAGACTAAAGAGAAAAGGATGAAGTTGATCCCAATCATGAAGAACGGAACAAACGCTCAAGTCCGCGTCCGCGCGGTGTGTTTGACCACTGCCCTGGCGGTATGCTGTTTCTGGTCGGCTCTGGCTCAGGAGGTTCCCGTGCGGGCACTCGAACTGCCGCCGGGGCCGGACAACCCGCGCAACAGCGAAGGGGCGTTTGTCACGCTCAAGGACGGGCGCGTTCTTTTCGTCTACTCTCATTACACGGCGGGCAGCGGCGGCGATCATGACCCTGCGCATCTGGCCGGGCGCTATTCGTCCGACGGCGGCTTGACATGGACGCGGGAGGACCGGGTGATCGTGCCGAACGAGGGCGGCATGAACGTGATGTCGGTCAGCCTGCTGCGCCTGCAAAGCGGCGGGATCGCGCTTTTCTACCTGCTCAAGAACAGCGAGCAGGATTGCCGCCCGGTGATGAGGCTTTCGCAAGATGAGGGCGAGACCTGGGGCGAACCGGTGATGTGCATCACGGACGAGGTCGGTTACTATGTGCTGAACAACGACCGCGCGATCCAGCTCACAAGCGGACGTCTGGTGTTGCCGGTGTGTCTGCACTGGCCGCAGGGAGCGCCCAAAGCGGACTGGCTGGGTACGCTGATGTGTTATCTGTCGGACGATAACGGCAAAACGTGGCGCCGCAGCAAGACTGCGCAAAAGACTTTTGACCCTGCTGGCAAGCGCGTGACCACGCAAGAGCCGGGCGTGGTGGAGCTGAAGGACGGGCGGGTGATGATGTTCATCCGTGCCAGCGGCGGTTGCCAATACCTCTCGTACTCCTCGGACGGGGGCGACACGTGGAGCGCGCCGGTGCCTTCGGAGATCAAATCGCCTGTATCGCCGGCCTCGATCAAGCGCCTGCCCTCTACGGGCGACCTGCTGTTGGTCTGGAACGACCACGACAACATTCCGGAAAGCCTGAAAAAACAACGCGTGCCGCTGAGCACTGCGATTTCGAAAGACGACGGCAAGACCTGGCAGAGCATTAAAGTTCTGGAAGGCAATCCGCAGGGCTGGTACTGCTACATCGCGATCCACCCGATGGATGACGCCGTGCTGCTCGGCTACTGCGCCATGTCAGGCCTCGGCCACTCGCGCGTCACGCGCGTGCCGGTGTCGTGGCTCTACGCCGCCCCGGCTCCGGCGGCGAAGGTCAAGCCCTTGCCGCCGCTGTTCGACCCGGCGGCGAAGGGGCCGTTCGAGCGGATCGAGACTAGGCTGGGCGTGTGGATCGCCGAGGCAGGACATGCGGAGATTTTAAGCTACGCGCGCGGCACGGGCTTGAGGCTCCAAGGGGGGCGGAACCGGCAGGTGACGCTGACCCTGCCGCATCCGGTCGACGCCCGGGCCCTGAAGCTGGGGGTTGAGCGGTTCACGTCGCAGGCGCCGTATGCGCTCGAGCTGGAGGCCAAGGTCGGCGACGCGTGGCAGAAGGTCTGGGGGCAGGGCGAGAAGGCCCCGACCGGGGTCGCGCAGCCCATCTCCGCGAAAAAGGGCGTGATGTCGTCCCAGTTCCGCTTCCGCTGCACGTCTAAGCTTGGCGCGATCATTGTTGATGCGCCCGACCAAGCATTCAACGGTTTCTTCAACGACTGATGAGCGTTTACCCAGAGTTGCGTCGTTCGGTGGCACTTGCTTGCCTCTGCTTGGCCGGGATGCCGCTCCGTGCGCAGCCCACTGCGGGGCTGCAGGCGGCGCGGCTTCTGGCAGAGGCGCGCGAGCCGGTACGCATCGTCTGCTTCGGCGACAGCATCACAGGCGTCTATTACCACAGCGGGGGCAGGAGGGCATGGCCGGAAATGCTCAAGCTTGCGCTGAACCGGCTCTTCCCGAAGGCGGACGTGACCGTGTTCAATGCGGGCGTCAGCGGGAACACGAGCACCCAGGGTCTGGCGCGCATGCAGGCGGATGTGCTGGACCGCACGCCGCATCTGGTGGTGATCATGTTCGGCATGAACGATCTGGCCTACGGCGCGGTCACATCAGAGCAGGATGCCGCAAAGAAAGTTGCGTTTGTCAACAACCTGAAGACGATGGTCGGCCGTTGCCGGGACGCGGGCGCGGAGACGATCCTGTGCACGCAGAACCCCGTCTATCCTGAGGCGGCGCCTGACCGGCCGCCGGAGCGCGTCGGTGAGTTCGCCGAACTGATCCGGCAGACAGGCGTGGAGTTACAGATCCCCGTAGTCGACGTCTACGCCGAGTGGCAGACGCTGAAGGCGACAGATGCTCGCTCCTGGCGGCTGCTGATGAGCGAAACCATCCATCCCTCGATGGCTGGGCATAAACGCATGGCGGAAAAGGTCGCCTCCGCGCTTTCCGGGACGGCGGTCTCGCTGGCGGACGTCGCGCCGCAGCAGCCGGTCTGCGGCAGCCTGCTCGCCCGCCTGAGGGGCGGACTCCCCGTCAAGCTGATGGTGCCGGCGTCGCTTGCGGACAGCGTCCGCGCGATGGTGCGGCGGCGCTTCCCGGCTGCGGACGTGACTGTGGCCACCCTGCCTGAACAGGCCGCGTCGCTGGAGGCGCTGGCAGCGGCGCACAATGTGATACGTAACCACAATCCCCATGCGGTGTTTGTTTCGATGTTGCCCGGCTTCCTGAACATCAGTAACGAGGAGACGTTCGTGCGGCAGGCTTCATGGCTGGTCAACTATGCCCTGCCGTTTGCCGGTTCCGCCTGGACCGCCGTGGGGCTCGATCCGGCTTTGGCGAATCCCGGCCTGACTCTGCTGCAGCAGGAAGGTGTGGTGCTGCTCCGG
>JAAYZO010000129.1 GCA_012514865.1 Lentisphaerota bacterium
CTTCGTGCGCGACCCGCGCACCCTGCCCCTGCGCAGCGCCCAAGGCTGATCGACGATCGCGTCAGCGCCGACCTGTCCACCCTGAAGGGGTGCCAGAACCGGACGTTCAGGCAGCCCCTGCGCAGCGCCTGACGCGTGTTGCCGCGGCCGCGTCGAGCCGCTATGCTGTCGGCACGCCGAACCACGACGGTACGGCGACCGGTCGGCCTGATGGGGCCTCGACACCTTGGAGAATCGACCATGCGGCGTGATACCCCGGCGCGTTTCCTCGTCCTGGCCTTCGCCGTGCTCCTGGCACAGGCCGCCGCCGGCGCTCCGGCGGCCCCCCCGGAGGTCCTCTTCTGCGCCGAGATCGAGGGCATCGGCGAGCCCGTCGGCCTGACCACGGTGGCGGTCCCCGAGGCGGCCGGCGGCATGGCCGCGAGCCTCTCCGGCGATGCCTGGGTCGCCTGGGGGCTGCGCCTGGACCCCGGCGAGTACACCCTCCTCTTCAGCGCCTTCGCGCCTGCCGGCGATCAGGATGGCCTCTTCGTCACCATCGCCGGGCGTCGCCAGCGCTTCACCGTCCCGATCGGGCGGTGGGGCCAGTGCGCCATGGCCTTCACCACGGCCGCGGCCGGCCCGGTCGGCTTCACCATCGACGGCCAGGAGCCCGGCGCCCGCATCGACCGCTGCGCCGTCGTCCGCGGCACCGTCGCCGTCGACCGCCTCGATATCGGCAAGGTCGCACTCACGCCGGGCGGCGAGCGCTACCTCCCCGCCGCTGAGCTCCCGCATGTCGACAGGCCATGCCGTCTGGCCCAGTTCCCGCCGGCGGACGACGCCGACAACGCCACCCGCCGCGAGGACTTCGATGCCGCCCGCATCGACGGCGTCGAAGGGCGCCATGGCATCGGCGAGGGACCGTGGGGGCCGTGCCTCGTCCTGGGCCAGCCCGACGGACGCTTCACGATCGACCTCGAGCCGGCCCTCCGGCTGGCCGGCGCCGGGACGGTCGAGTGGTGGGTGCGCCCGCGGCCGGCCCTCCACGCCTGGAGCGACCAGGGCTGGCGCTACCTCTTCCACGCTCAGCCCGCACCCGGCAGCGCCCTGCGTCTGGACCTCAGCCGGTCGCCCGGGACCGAACTGGCCCTGCGCCTCTCAGGCAGCGGCGCGGGCGACGCTGACGCCAGGATCGCCACCGACACCCGCGGCCTCGATCCCGAGGCATGGCACCACATCCTGGTGTCGTGGGAGCGCGCGGGCGATGTCGTGACCCTCTGGCTCCTCGTCGATGGCCGCGGCCGGCAGCGCCAGTGGCGCCCAGACGCTGCCCCGGGCGGTTTCCGGCGCCTGGTCTTCGGCAACGCCCCGCCCGATGACGGGCTGCCCTTCCTGCCCATGGATGGCGCCATCGACCGCATCCGCATCGGCACGGCCTCGGTGCGCCAACGCCTGGCGCGGTGACCCGGGCTGGACCCTCTGCGGGAGGGGCTGCGTGAGGCCCGCGCCTCGAGGGCATGGATCCCGCGGGAGAAGAGGACAACGCCATGGTCTACTGCAAGGAACTCTTCGATGAGCTGGACCGCCTGGCCGGCGACCGCAAGGGCGAGGTCCGCCTCATCCGTGAGCTGGCCGCGCGTGTCGTCGGCCTGGCGCGCAGCCCCGGTATGGCCCTGATCAGGAAGCGCTGGCGCGATGTCCTGGCCATGCGCAAGCCGGACCGGCCGCCGGTGTGGTGCCACGGCAACGCCAGTTGGAACGAGATCATGCCGACGGACGAACTCGTCTGCCGGGATCCGCTCTGCCGGGAACTGGAGGTCGAACTCAAGCGCGTCCTGGTCAAGGATGCCATCGGTGACGACACGCCGGTCAATGACTACGTCATGGTCACCACCAGACTCGAGGTCGAGCCCCCGAATACCTGGGGCTTCGACATCCGGCACGAGGCATCCAAGGACAAGGGCGGCGCCTGGCGGTACCAGCCGGCGCTGACCACAGCCGAGGACTTCGACCGGCTGGTCGTGCCATCCTACCGTGTCAACGAAGCCGCCACGGCCGAGCGCCGCGAGCGCCTCGGCGAGATCCTCGGCGACGCCATGCCGGTGCGGGTCAGCGCCATCACCGGCTACTTCAGCACGGCCACGCTCTGCAACCCGGCCGCCCAGCTCCGCGGCCTGGAGCCGATGATGCTGGACATGATCGACGCCCCCGATCTGGTCCACCGTCTGATCAGCACCATCCTGCAGGGCGAGATGGCCCGCCTGGATGCCATCGAGCAGTCCGGTACCGCCATCCTGCCCAACACCGATACCCCGATGCTCTTCAGCGACCCCATCCGCCCCGAGAACCACGGCCCCTTCTCCCTCGAGGACTGCTGGATCCACGGCAACTCGCAGGAGTTCGATCAGGTCAGCCCCGCCATGTTCGAGGAGTTCCTCCTGAATTACCAGAAGGCTCTCTTCGCACGCTTCGGCGCGGTCTGCTACGGGTGCTGTGAGAACCTCACCCGCAAGCTCGACCAGGTGCTGACCATCCCGAATCTGCGCCTGCTGACCTGCAGCGCCTGGACGGACCTTCCGACCCTCGTGAACAAGGCCGGCGACCGCTGCTGCATCATGTGGCGGCACAAGGCCTCGGACGTCGCCAGCGCCACCGACACCGCCGCCCTCGCCCGCCAGATCCGCCAGCAGGCCCGAATCCTCGATGGCTGCAGCTACCAGGTCGTCCTCCGCGAGATGCAGACCCTGATGGGACACATGGACCGCCTGCGGGAGTGGACGCAGTTCGCCATCGAGGCAACCGCGTCGTAGACGCGCGGGCAGGCCCCAGGCGCCGGCGTTGCTGCGGTACCGTCGCACGTCCGCGGCCGCTCCGCCGGAAGTGGGCGCCACGAGCCGAGTGGCGCTCCCCCGGGCGCTGCCGGCGCCCGGGAGGTCCCTGTGCCGATCGCCGTCCTCGCAGGGTTGCCCTTGGTCGCGGCGGCGCTACGTTTTGGACGCTCCCGGCAGAGCGCCGCCTGGGGGCGCCCGGCCCGGCCCGCGCCGCGGCCGGGGCCAGGGCAGCGGCGGCCTCTGCGGTGAACACGCGCGCGAGTGGCGGAATTGGCAGACGCGCTGGATTTAGGTTCCAGTGGTTCACACCGTGCGGGTTCGAGTCCCGCCTCGCGTACCACCATGGTCGTCGTCGTTTCCCAGCGGTCGACCCTCAGGCTTCAGGCGTCTGCCCCGCCGGAATCCGCACGTTGCTGCGCCACCGGGCCGCGACCGGCGGCGTCGCGCGCGCTATACTAAGAGCACGCCTGCCGGCCGGGCTGCGTGCCATGGCCACGGCGAGGGCCATGGCAACATCCCAGACGCAGGGTGCCTCATGATCAGACTCAGTTGGCTGGCCGGCTGCTTGGCCCTGTGCGTGGTGTGCGCGGCCGCACCCGCCGAGGTCCTCCTGGTGCGCCAGATCGTGTCCAGCCCGGCGCCGGGTCTCACCCAGAGCACCGTCGACGGCTTCCTGGAACGCCTGTCGCGGCGCCTGGAGAGCGCCGGCGTGGCGGCGGTGACCCGCGACGACCGCGATATCACCCCGGCGGCCCTCGCCGGCTGCCGCCTGCTCGTCTTCCCTTACAACCCGGCTGTGCCGGAGGCCGTCCTGGCGGCCACCGAGGCCTTCGTCAGCGAGGGCGGCAAGGTCGGCCTGTTCTACTGCAGCCAGCCGCGCCTCCTGGCCCTCGCCGGCGTCAGCGCCAGCCGCTACATCGGCAGCCCCGAGCTGCCCACGATCGAGGCGGTGCTCTTCCGGCCCGGCCTGGTGCGGCAGGCCCCCGACCGGCTCCTGCAGCGCTCCTGGAATATCGCCGTGCCGACCCCGGCCCCCGGCGCCGGCACGACCATCGCCGCCACCTGGGCCACGGCCGGCGGCGCTGACACCGGCCTCGCCGCCCTGACCCTGCACCCGGCCGGCTTCACCTTCGGCCATGTCTACCTCGACGAAGACCGCAGCGCCGGCGAGGAGTGGCTCCTGGCCCTCGTCGACCGCTACGCCCCGGGGACCTGGGCCGCGGCGGTGCAGCGGCACCTCGACGCGCCCCTGGACGCCGGCGACTGCCCGGACCTGGAGGCGCTCGCCCGCCGCGCCCGCGAGAGCCGCCGGCCCGAGGCCCTGGCTGAGTGCCTCCGCGCCACCGAACTGCGGCACCAGGCGCAGGCCCTCGTCGAGGCCGGCCAGCTCGTCCAGGCACGAGCCCTCGTCATGCGCTCCCGCGAGTCCGCCGAGAAGGCCTACCTGCTGAGCCAGCGCAGCCGTCCCGGCGAGCTGCGCGGCGCCTGGATCCACTCGGCCTACGGCATCGGCGACTGGGGCTGGGAGCGCACCATCCAGGCCCTCGCCGAGGCCGGCTTCAATGCCATCTTCCCGAATATGTGCTGGGGCGCCGTCGCCGATTACCCCAGCGAGGTCCTGCCCGTGCATCCGGATGTCGCCGTCAAGGGCGACCAGATGGCGCTGTGCCTCGCGGCCTGCCGCAAGTACGGGGTCGAACTCCACGTCTGGCGGGTGAACTGGAACATGGGGCACCGCACCCCGGAGGCCATCCGCAAGGCGATGACCGCCGCCGGACGCGTCCAGGTCACCAGCAAGGGCGAGCCCAGCACCTTCCTTGCGCCCCACCTGGAGGAGAACCAGACCCTCGAACGCGAGGCCATGCTCGAGATCGTCCGCAAGTACCCCGTCGACGGCATCCACTTCGACTACATACGCTACCCGGGCGACCACTGCGACTTCAGCGACAGCGCCCGCGAGGCCTTCAGTCAGTGGCATGGCGCCGTGCCGGCGTCCTGGCCGGCCGACTGCCGCCCCGGCGGCGCCCTGCGGCAGGCCTACAACGCCTGGCGGCGCAGCAACATCGACCGCCTCGTCCAGGCCGTCGGCACCGAGGCGCACCGCCTGCGCCCCGCGGTCCGCGTCTCGGCGGCCGTCTTCGGCGCCTGGGACGGCACCCGCGAGTCGATCGCTCAGGACCCGGTCGCCTGGATCCGGCAGGGCTGGATCGACTTTGTCTGCCCGATGAACTACACCCCCTCGAACGACTACCTGGAGCGGCTCCTGGACCTGCAGACCGACCTCACCGAGGCGCGCCTGCCCATCTACTGCGGCATCGGCTCGTACCAGCATGCCTCGCCGAGCCGCACCGCGGCCCAGATCGACCTGGCCCGACGCCTCGGCGCCGATGGCTTCATCTGCTTCGCCCATACCGAGACGTTCGCCAAACGCACCCTCCCCGCACTGGCCCTCGGCAGCACCCGCGAGCCGGCCGGGACGGTCCTTCCTCACCACCCCAGACACCGACTTGCCTTCACCGCCAGCCCGCCGGACCCCGACATCGAGGACCACTACCCCCTGCGCCGACGCCTGACGGTCACGGCGCAGCTCCCGGGCCAGCCTACGGAGTTCGCCCCTGAGGTGACCCTCCTGCGCGATGGCTACCCGTTCATCGCCGGCAATGCCTTTGAGGTCGAACGCCGCCCGGACGGCGTCCACTGCGAGCTGCGCCCGCGCGAGCCGGGACGCTACCAGATCGAGATTGGCGGGAGCGTCCGCCTCACCCGCCAAGGCACCCATGAGCCGCTACTGTCACGCTCGCCCGTCCTCCGGGTCCTCTCTGAAGACGAGGCCGCCGAGGCCCTGCGACGCACCGGACCGCCCATCTTCGCCGGACGGCGCGGCGCCCGGGTGGGGGTCTGGATGCAGAAGGGCTTCGGCGCCGAGAGCATCTACCAGGCCTTGAAGGACCAGCCCGGCCTGGACGTAGCGCCCCTGTACAATCTCAAGGCCGACAGCCTCTCGGCCTGCCATGTGGTCGTCCTGCCCCAGCCCCGCACCGGCCTGCGACACCTGCAGTCGGAGGCCGCCTGGGAGCCCCTGAGGCAGTACGTCCGCCGCGGCGGCGGCCTCATGACCACCCACGCCCTGGTCGGGATCCGCGGTTTCCCGGCGCCCTTCTCCGAGGTCGCCGCCGGCACCGACGCCAGCGAGGTCGTCGCGTGGCGCGTGCGCACCCGCACCGCCGCCACCCGGGCCGTACCCAACGGCCTGCACACGTCGAGCTTCACCGACTGCATCACCCTGACGCCGGGCAACGCCGGGACCGTCCTGCTCGAGACCGCCGAGGGCCGTCCGGTCGCCGTCCAGGGCCAGGTCGGCCGCGGCCGCTATGTCGCCTGCGGCCTCGGTCTGGGCATCGGCAAGGGCGACGTCGACGTCAGCATCGCCGAGCCCGAGACGCGCTTCCTGGTCGGCGCCGTCGAGTGGCTCGCCGGGCGCCACCGCCGGCGCTGACGCCGGCGCGGGCTCGCGGGATCGATCGGGGGGGGTGCGGTCGACGCCGTTACGGCTCGTGGACGCCTTCGCGTCTGTGGACACTCGCGCTCCAGCACAGGCGGCGAGGGACTGCCCGTGTGGTTCTGTCGGGCGTGAGGCCGGCAGGCAACGGCCCTGCGGGAGAGTCCGTCAGGAACGGCCCTCGACCACCGACACCGCCAGGTCGGCCCAGGACCAGAGGCGCTCCGGGTGACCCGAGACGGTGCTGATGTCCTTCAGGATGATCTCCAGCCAGCAGCCGCGCGACCGGTCCAGAACCGCCGCGAGTTCGCGCCGCACACGCTCGGGATGCCACCCGCCCGGGTCCACGAAGACCGCCGGGTTCGGCTTGTACGAGAGCACATAGCGCCCGCCAATGCCCGCCGCCATCGCCGCGACATCCGCCCATGGACTCACCGAGACCTTGCGCAGATTCGGTATCGAGGCCAGCAGGTCCATCTTCGTATGCAGGGCCTCGCAGCAGCCGTAGTAGGTGATCCCGAAACGCCGCAGCCACTGCCGTTCGTAGCGCAGGGAGAACTCCTCATGCATCGCCGGCGACACTCCGGAGAGGATCTGGGCATTGCCGCAGCCCCACTGCTGGGACGGCGTCACCGACCCCGGCGGGCCGCCGGCCTCCGGCAGCTCGTCGGTGCAGGCGTAGCCGCCCGAACCCACCCGCATCGGGCCGTTGGTCGGCGACAGCACACCCAGGCGTTCGTAGGCGTCCAGACGCGACTGGAAGGCATCGAGCAGCCGCGCCAGGGCCGCATGCACCAGCTCCGGACGGTCGATCATGTCGACGAAGGCCTCCTCGACGCCATACCAGCGTATGAGGTGGTCCCACAGCGTGAACCACTGGTGCGACACACCGCGCTGGCGCACGGCCAGGATGTCTCCGAAAAGCCCCTCGGCCTGCTCCAGCAGCCGCGCCGAGGCGTCGCGGTCGACCGTGATCTCCGGCCGCTGGATCTTCTCGACGTCGGACAGCGTCCGGATCTGCGGCACGAAGGCCTGGCTCAGGATCGCCCCGGACAGGCCGGTGGGATGGACCTCGCCCTCCTGGCGAATTCCGAAGCCGCTGTCGCGGATGACCATCGGGCAGTCGTGCACGGCCTCGACGATCATGTGGCCGCGCAGGTGGCGCCACTGGTAGAGCGTCCGCCGGAAGCGCTCCTCGATCGCCCGGCAGGACGGCTCCGTGCAGACCAGGGTCAGCTCGTCCCCGACGGCCATCTCACCCCA